>JACMIO010000097.1 GCA_014381105.1 bacterium
CTGATGTTGTTAACTCTAGAATTGATCAAGAACAACAAGAAAATGCTACTATGAAGGCATTAGTGGTTAATGATTTAGTAGGTGAAACTTTGGAACATTATGGAATGGCTCTAGGAATGGAAGAGGGTGAGCATGAAAGTGAACATAATGAAAATATGACATCTATTGAACACTCTACTGATAGTAGCAGTAATGAAACTTCAAGCATAGTTGACGAAGCAAACTACCAGACAGCTCAGGCAACTATAACGCAAGCAATCCAAAACTTTGATGAAATCAAGGAAGATTCTGACACAAATTCGACCGAATTGGCAGATTCATTAAATGCAGTAAAAGAAAAGATAGATAGTAAAGCGGCATTTGATGAAATTGATACAATTGTCGATGATAAGATAACTTCGTTGCTTAACAGCGTTTATGATTTGAATCTCTCTGAAGAAGAAGAACATGCTGAAGGAGGAGAAGAAGAACATGCTGAAAATGAAGATAATTCATGATTAGAAAATGAAATCTCCTGCCATTACGGAAACAAATCTAATTTTGCGACATTTTTTTCATGTTGCTCCAAGCTCTGAATTTTTTTAGTTTTAAATTTATATTTGGTGACTAGAAACTCATAATGATGTCCCGGTTGAGGCCGCAGCATGGTGATAACGGCCCTATGAAAATTTCAAAATTAGAAAACTTGAATCTTAATTTAAAGCTCGTCGTAACTCTGGTGTCTTTAACACTTATGTTGTCTAGTTTGTCTATACTGAGTTCTCAGTCAACATATTCTCAAACATCAGAAGATCCGAAGAGTCTCAATTGTAAGGACAACAAAGATCAATCTCAATATGTTAGTAATGTTTCGTTAGTAAACGGTACTGTCGGAGTTGGGCCCGTTACTGATGATCTTCCTGGATTTCATTATGTTAAAAAATTCGATAGCAATGGCACATTGATAACTGCTTGGGGCATTAAAGGGACAGGACCAGGACAATTTTTACATGTCCATGGAATTGCAGTTGATTCCAATGGATTTGTATACGTTAGTGATGCAGAAAAATGCAACATTCAGAAATTTGACAGTGAGGGGAACTTCATCAAAGCCTGGGGTACTAAAGGTAAGGGACAAGGACAATTCTTGCAACCTGAGAGCATGGCAGTAGATTCAAAAGGCAATATTTTTGTGGCGGATTACGCTAATCAGCATATTCAGAAATTTGATAGTGAGGGGAACTTCATTACCATGTGGGGCTCCAAGGGCAGAGCGGATAGTCAATTCATAAAGCCTTGGGGAGTTGCTGTTGATTCTAATGATAACGTGTATACAAGTGATCAAGATAATCCAGAAGTTCAAAAATTCACCAATGATGGAAAGTTCTTGACTAAATGGAATTCTTATTCTCCAGGAATGTTATTCGTGCATTTACATGATATTACTATAGATTCGCATGATTCAGTTTATGTTACTGACGGTAGAAACAATTCTTTTGTTGCGAAATTTGATGACCAAGGTACTTTTACAAAGAAATGGGGAGGTTTTGGTTATGGGAACAGTCACTTTGTTGAAAACCATGGCATAGTTACTGATAAAGAAGGTAATGTATACGTTGTTGATACCAGAAATGTACGTATTCAGAAATTCAATAGTGAAGGGGAGTTTGTTACAAAATGGGGATCACTTGGATGTGGGGATGATCAGTTCCTTATTCCTCATGATATTGCGATAGATTCCTCTGGAAATATTTACGTTTCAGATAGTGGAAATGTTCACTTCAGGGCAACTAAGACCTGCGAGTATTATGAAAATCAATAGTAAAAATAAGCTCTCAACATCAGTAATCAGAATGAATAAAGATGTATCTAACCAGAACTTGAAGAGTAAAAGAGATTTTGATGTAGTAATTTGAAAGTAGTACTTTTAATTCTATTAGTTACTATCAGCACAAGTTTAGTATCATGTGTTCAAACTGTAGCTGCGGATTTGCTAAGCAATTCATTGCAACAGCGCATTGGAGACTATGATGTCCGGATTAATACTATACCAATGGTTCCAATATCAGGACAGGTCACACGAATAAACATCATGATGACTACAGTTAGTAACATCCCCATAACAGATACTCCCATTACTATAAGAATATCAAATGAAAGAGAAGAATTGGCAAGGTCGCAACCAATATTATTATCAAGTGGCCATTACTCACATAGTTACAATTTTGACAAATCGGGCTTGTTTCTTTTAAGTATTGACATTCTGGAAAATCCTCTAGCAGGAAATTCTAATGGCTCAAATAGGATGTTGACCTTTGATTTCCCAATTCGTGTTTCAGAACCCTTTTCGGTTGATGTGGCTAATTTGGCACTTCCGATCATCATTGCAGTTGCTGCAGGTTCTGTTGGGTCATTAATAGTGTTAAAAAAATTGAAAAAAAGTAAGAACATCACATAAAATACTAATTTTTCATACGAATGTGGAACTTGAAATGCACGAAAAGAAATCTATTCAAATTCATATTCGTCAAGCTGGGAACAATTTCCTGCATATGAATTAAAGATATGCTCTATTTGATCTAGTACAGTCTGATTTACCTTCTTCTCTGAAACTTGATCGCCAATATCCAACGCTGAAATTGTGTCAAATAATTTCATAAAGTCAATACATGAAATTGTAAAACTTTGAACGACGTCTTGGGTAACAATTCCCGAATAATTAGTAGTAGAATCAGAAGAGTTGTCATTTGTGGTACCTGGTGTAAACAAGCCATCATCATTTTCCTGCCCGTTAATGTGTGGGTTCTGAATATTTAGATCTGGATATAGATTTAATGGAGCTGATACTAGCAGTATGAGGATTGTAGATAGAATTAAAATGATCCTCCGATCCGGATTTGTCATGAGATTCAAATTCAATTGTCTATCATTATAACTGAGATGACGACTATTTAATGATTGGAATCTAATTTATATTAAAAAGTTCCATTTTCCCACTCCAGAATTTTCGACAAGTTGTTTATTAATTTGATTTATATTCTATTAAATTTATTAAATTGATATTACGATATAGAATCTCCCAAGGAGATACCTTGAATGGTATAGATATTTATAATCTTATGGTTAACTTGAGTAAAATATCATGATAAAACTAACCCATGGAGTAACCATACTTTCTGTGCTGACGATATCAATATTGTTAATAAGTTTTTCAATAGTTTGGGCAGTGGACATCAAGGGAACTGTTGCAAATGACAACATCATGGGAACGGCCACCGATGATGACATGAGAGGATTTAGGGGCAACGATATATTGAATGGATTGTCAGGTAGTGATGAAATCCAAGGTGAGGGGGGAAATGATATTTTGAATGGTTCTGATGGGAATGATTACCTTAATGGCGGCGATGGGACGGACATTCTTGATGGAGGTATTGGCAGTGATGAGATACACGGAGGAGATGGGCTCGATAGACTAATTGGCGGTACTGAAAGCGACGTTTTGTATGGTACTTCTAATAACGACATTCTTGATGGTGGACCTGGGGATGATCGACTATATGGAGGCCAAGGCAATGACACCCTAAGTGGAGGCCAGGGAGGAGACTTCTTCAGATGTGGAGATGGAGAGGACAGAATAACTAATTTTGATCCTGCACAAGGGGATCGTGATTTTGGAGATTGCGAAATTAAATGACTCAGATAGACTCATCAGGTACTGGAATTCCAATTATTTACACTCGATTAGAATTTGATTTAGCTTTTCTTAGTAGAACATACAACTATTTTTAGGTATTATAGTACGATATTCATATCCAAAAATTTATGTAATGGATCTATTCAGTTATTTCTACTATAATCCCAAGTAGAGTAATATTTTGGTTTGATTTCCAGTAACACTGAATTTCCATTTCTTACGTTCTCAAGCAATAATTTCGCCATCGGATGATCTATACTTCCGAGGTACTTTACCATTATTCTCTGTGCAATCGGAAGATTTGCGTCAGGGTTGCTTAAAATTTTAACGTCTCCTTTACCCCTTATGCCTTTATATGGTGGATTTCCCTCATCTATACAAAAATAGATTTTGTCATTTCTTTTCAAATTGTTGGTCTTTTTAGATTCCTTTCCAGTTTCTATAAAAATTACATCCTTAGACTCATCATAAAGATACCAAGTAGGATGTACATTTGGGTAGTCATCTTTATCGACGGTTCCAAGATGAAGATTTAATTTGCTGTCTGAAAGAAAATCCTTAACTTCATTCTCTGAAAGTTGAACACCAAATCCCGGACTTCCATGTAACACTTTCATTTGTACATTTAGGGGCAACATTAGATATAAGTTTAATCAGTATTGTTTGTTAATGAAAATAAAAAAATGAAGGTTGATAGTTGTACTAACCGATATATCGGTTAATTTTTATCGCGGCAATTCGTCGAGGATATTTATTTCTCCGATTCCCCTGTTCGATGTGAATGCACAAATACTTTCATTGTCCCCATCTCCTTTTTCATCGCAGTCGTTGTGGTTTTCTCCCTCTACGTCAATTGAAATCTTGTTCTTCTCGCCCTGCATAGTAAATGTGCCTGTTTCTAAATTATCAGTGACAACACAGAGTCCTTGATTAAATCCCTCGCCAGATTCATCACACGTATTTTTGTTATCCACATCGGTGTCAATTTCTACCTTGTTCTTAAAAGGATCATCTGCTGCGAATGCATTCATTGCTGTAGTACCAAATACAGCACCAATCAATAGAACTATTGAAGGTAGGAGTACGGTCCTTGAACTGAGATTCATCGTTCTCATAGACAAGTTTTAGTTTATATGAACTTGGATGGATCATATCCTAAAATTATTGTGTATATAGATTCCGCAATATTTACGATTAGAAAACACTGAATGATATGACATAGAAATGTTAGGTAAGATGAACGCATGGGAGGTTATAGATATGTGTTGTTCGAAACCAAAATACAATCGCAATTAAAACAACTTCAATGCCATGCTCATCCTAGGATCGGGATGTGGTTCTTTACCTTCTACTTAATTTATTAAAGACAAGAGTACCAACTAACATAGCTGCAGATAGTGCAAATCCAAAATATGAGAAATTCCTTTCATAGGGAAAGATAAAGGTTGATCCAATAAAAATTGCCGATGATATGATACTCATTGGAAGAACATTTGAATTCGCCTTAATCTTATTTTCTGATTTCTGATCAGTCAAATATTGCTTTAACATAGGTGCAAGTTCACTTGAGACCTCTATACCCTTTACAAATCTGTTTACATATCTCTTAAATTCTTCTATGTAAGCTTCTTTAATCAAACCTTCCTCTTCAAGCAAACTTACCAGTAC
>JACMIO010000017.1 GCA_014381105.1 bacterium
AGGTGCAGGAATGAATATAGAGGCTTATGACCTTGACTCACTTAGAAAAATAGTGCGAACTCTTCAAAAAGAAAATGAATCACTGAGAGCTCAGTTGAAAAAAGCTGATATTGCATTCGAGGCTCCTGCTCCATTTGGGGAGAGGATAGAGAGTATTAATGAGTATGATCCTGATCAGGGAGATCGTATTCTAGGAAAATATATAACTGAGGATTTAGCAAAACGATATTTTGCAATGTTTTGGGGTAGAGATGATGTTTATGCTAAAAGAGGAAAGAATGGCGGTTACTTTCCTCAGTGTGATAACAGATGGAATGATGCCATATGTCCTAAACAGCGTGGTGAAAAAATGTTTTGTGATGAGTGTTAACACACAAAATGGACCAAGCTTGATTTGAAGAAAATTGTAAGTCATCTTGTTGGCAAAAAAGAGGATGGAACAGATGTGCTAGGAGTTTATCCGCTTTTACCAGATGGCACATGTCGATTTATCGTATTCGATTTTGACAACCATGAAAAGGATGCGGAGAAGACAGATTATGCGAATACAGATGATGAATGGCATGATGAAGTGAATGCACTTAGAAAAATGTGTGAGCAGAATGGTATCAAACCCTTGGTTGAAAGATCACGTTCTGGAAGAGGTGCTCATGTATGGATATTCTTTAAGAGGCCAATAGCTGCATCTTTAGCAAGAAATTTTGGCTTTCTATTACTTGATAAGGGTTCCGCTTCTATAAATTTAAAATCCTTTCACTATTATGACCGAATGTATCCTTCTCAGGATGTTGCTAGCAGTATTGGTAACTTAATTGCGCTTCCGTTGCAAGGCCAAGCTCTTACAAGTGGAAACAGTGCTTTTGTGGATGAAAACTGGAACGCATATCCGGATCAATGGAAGGTTTTGCTAGAAGAAACCGAAAAGCTATCGTTGGAAGCCATCGAGAAGTATATGACTAAATGGCAGGCAGAACTTGCTGAAGCCAGGGGGATGCTTGCTAGTTCAGCCACTGAAGACAGACCTAAGCCGTGGAAAAAGAAGGAAGGATTTACGAAAACAGATGTCGTAGGAAAAATGCATCTGGTTCTAAGCAATGGTGTATATGTTGATACACTAAATTTAATGCCACGTTTACAAAATCAAATTCGTAGTATGGCGGCCTTTGACAATCCTGAGTTTTATAAGAACAAGCGCCTTGGTTATTCAAATTACTATAATTTTAGCGCTGTATATCTTGGTAAAGATATAGATGGGTATATAAGGATTCCACGTGGACTGAGGGAGTCTATTACCTACGAATGTGAGAAAGCTGGGATTGGTATAGATATTACAGATGAAAGAGAAAAGGGGCGTCCAATTAGAGTATCGTTCAACGGGGATTTAAGAACACAACAAGATCTTGCTGCCCAGAAATTACTTTCTTATTCCGATGGATTATTGAGCGCGGCTACTGCATTTGGTAAGACGGTAGTATGTAGTTACTTGATTTCCCAAAGAAAAGTGAATACTTTAATTTTGTTACAGAGTAAGGATTTGCTAAATCAGTGGGTGGATGAACTCAATAAATTTCTGGATATAAAAGAAGAATTACCAGAATATGAGACAAAGACCGGGCGTAAAAAGAAACGAGAAAGTATCATTGGAGTTTTACATGGAAGTAAGAATACATTAACAGGAATTGTTGATGTAGCTATGGTTGGTTCTATGCATAGTAAGGGCAATTTCAATGAATTTATCAATTCTTATGGAATGGTGATCATGGATGAATGTCATCATGCTGCATCCAATACATCTATGGAGTTATTACAGAAGGTTGATGCAA
>JACMIO010000098.1 GCA_014381105.1 bacterium
CCAACTACTTATCGCATGGGACCTATGATAAAGGAATTGGCAGATTATATTTCGTCATATTGACAACCAATTTCCCGCTAAATTGCCAAATTATTTTGAAATCCACGTAACATTTTTTATGAAGTCTGATTAATAATAAATAAATTGTCTAATTTTTGCCCTGAGTGTGGTGGGGAATTAAAGTTGGATACTGCTACCAAAAATTTCATATGCAAAAGCTGTGGTCTTTTTGCATCCAGGGAAAAAATGGATGAGTTAAGAGATAAGACTTTTAGAGATGAAGGCAATGATAGGAAAAAATATCATGACGACTATCTTGATTGGTGGACTTCATCAAAGAAAGATAAGCAAAGAATGTAGATATCAAAATAGGGATGTTGTGTTTACATAGCAGGATCCATTACTGGTACCATGTGATCTTCTTTCCTAGTCTTTAGTGCGGTCATCAATTCCGTCTCAATAATTCTCGGAAGTTTTCTTATCTTGTTTACTACTATATCACGCATTTCTTCCAAGTTTTTTGCCCTTATTTTTAAGAGAAGATCAAATCTTCCATGCATTTCATGTATTTCCAGGACTTCTTCAATAGATGAGAGGCTATTTGTTACTTCATCGGCAGTTCCGGGTTCTATATTGATACCCATGAATGCCAGGTGATCATAACCAAGTTTATTATTGTCCAAGGCTATGGTAAATTTCTTAATAATACCAGCAGCAATTAGCCGCCTCACTCGTATATGTACAGTAGCGTCAGATATTCCGATTTGTTTTGCAATTTCAACAAAGGGCAGAGAGGAGTCTTTATTCAATATATTTATGATTTTAAGATTAATTTCATCAATAACATCATGACTAGTCGTCAACTCAAAAAGTAGTTTGTAGTTATATACTTAAATGCTTTTAGAAATTACCTCCAGAGACAAAGATAGTTTGCCGAATCTAATCAACAATAAAAGGTATTAATGTTCTATGTCTGCAAGACAACAATAATCTGATGTCCAAAGAGTGTAGTAAGTGCAAGAAAAATCCTTCCATTTATTTAAGGCAGTATTCTGGAGAATTTTTGTGTAAAAAATGCTTTCTCAAGTCGGTTGAATATAAGGCAAAGAGGACAATATCAAAATATTCTATGATAAAACATGGAGATACCGTGGCAGTTGCAGTCTCGGGAGGTAAAGACAGCCTTGTTCTCCTAAATGTACTAAAAAACACGCTTTTTAGTCAGAACCCTGAACTAGTGGCAATAACTGTTGACGAGGGAATTAAGGGTTATCGTGACGAATCATTAGACATTGTAAGGAATTTCTGTTCCAGTATAGGCGTTGAAAATAGGGTAATGAGTTTTAGTGAACTTTTCGGGCTATCAATGGACAAAGCAATGGAGGTTCGTCCTTCAGAAAAAATTTCATCGTGCTCCATATGCGGGACTTTTCGGAGAAGGGCCCTAGATCTCCTTGCAGAATCTTGTGGAGCAAATGTAATTGCTACGGGCCACAATCTGGATGATTACATCCAGACATTTCTCATTAACTTGTTCGCTGGGGATGTAGAAAGAATCGGTTGGACGTATCCAGAACCAGTTGAATATGGGGTGACCAATCTAAGGAAAATCAAACCATTAATGGAAATATACGAAAGAGAGATTGTATTGTACGCCATTCATAATAATATTCCATTTCAATCGGAAGAATGCCCATATAAAGATGAAAGCATAAGAAGTGCGTTTAGGGGTCACTTAAATAATCTTGAGAAAATACATCCGGGCATAAAATATAATGCATATAGCTCAATCTTGAAGATTGCAAAGAAGGTAAAATCCGCAAATGTTCCTAGTACTTCAAACGTGAATGAGGGAGTTCAACAGGAACGTAGACGGTGTACTATCTGCAATAGAGATTCATCAAATAGAATATGCTCAGTTTGTCGCACGTTGGATTTGTTAGTAAAAGAAACTTAGACAGACATGAGAGTTCAATAGTTGTAATCACAGTTTCTGAAATTTGTTAATTCAAAGTAGTTAGACTAGCGTTAAGAACTGAAGAACATAATTAGTTATTTGTATTAAAAGTCTTAAATAAAATTCTGGTAGCTAATCGTATTGTCTATCTTGAATTCATTGTTAGGATAGTCAATTGATTGGTGCTTCCCTCACCGGAGAGGCACCAATCGATTTCCCTAAGCATAGTTAATGCAAAAAAAAACGGAAATAGTTTAGTTAATGCAAGAATTTGGAGTAAATGACCAGCTTGATTTTGTTATGTTTGCAGGATACACAAATATATCTAAATTGTATTACATTTTTCGCGGTAGTAGGTAGGATCGGGGTGTTAGCCGTACCCCATACCGGAAATCGGCTTTATGCTGGGATCAGTAACTACTGGGTAAATCTTTAGAAGTGAAGTACCTGCTTGCTAGGCTGATATGAAACCACGCCGTGTCGGATGGGTATGAACAACAACATATGCGAAGGCATGTGTTTGATTGTGAATCGTCGAAATGGATGAGGTCCGGGAGGGTGCAATCCTAAGGCAGCGTATCCATGCTAGCACGTCTACGTGATTGATCTTGCAGAGCTTGAGATTGGGCTTTACTTCTATAGTGGTACCGGTAGGCTACTACCGCATTTGAATGTTACATAATAGATGAATATCTACAGCCAGTGCTTAATCTGAAGAAAACCTTCCTGTGGTTCACCTTTTAAAATCTTAATCAGCGAAATTGCCTGAGGAACCGATAGTACTGGCTTGTGGAAATGATTATCCGTTCCAATTCGAGGACAAGCAACCTGAACAAAAGCATCTACATCTTGGAAGGATAAAAGCCGTTCATCCGTAATTTCGGTCATAGCTATCAGCATGATTCTTTTGCCTTGGTCTTCTAACATCTTCTTTATTTCAAGTGCCTTAATTTTGGCAAATTGCCCTTCCTTTAATCCAATAATTATCCCAATTGTATTAGCGTCTTGAGCTTTAAGCACTGACAATATTGCTTTTTTTTCGAGTTTCTGTGCAATATCATTAATTTCTGAATATTCGCTAAAGTAAGGATCCATCATAAAGGTGGGTCTCTGTGTAACAATGGCAATACTGGCAGAATGGAAAATACTCTGCCCCAAGAAAATATACGCATCAACATCATTTTTAGAGTCGTAGGCAGGATAAAACTCACAACCAAATACCTGTGCATCATTAAGATGACCCTTGCCCCTTCCGATAACTACTTCGTATCCATGACTCTCAAAAATCTCTTTTACCTTTTGAACAGATGGTAGATATTGACTATTGGTCACAAGTGAAATCTTGTTAAAATTCTTCATCTTCAACTCAATAGCACATCTACTTGCGATTTCACTAAAATCTACGTCATCAAAAGCATCAATCATTACAACCTTATCTCCAAACTTTTCCATGGCTATGGTATGTCCAATATTGAACAAAATATCAACTCCCAAAGTCTCAGCAGCATGAAGATTCAGATCACATGAACCCCAAGATGTATCTCCAATTACGTATACAGGGATTTGATATTTTTCTGATAACTTTTGGGCACAGCTCTGTATTTTCTTAGAAAGTCCATCTGGACCATCTAACGCTACTGAGCGTGGTTTTCTTTCATTAATTGTCGACTGTATCTTCTCTTCGTCGATTTGGATCAACTATATACTCATCAAAGAATTCAATTCGTCTAATTTTAAGATATAATTCGTTTCCTTTGTGCAAGATTAGTAAGATTACTTGTTTCTCTGGATGTCAATAGAGTAGGTGGAACTAGAGAATTCAGGTAATTTCACATCATTTCGTTCTGGTATGATGGTTATTCTGTCTCTGTCAGGTCTCACCGAAATGCTGATCTTATTCATGCCCTCCTTGGTGCTAATAAAATGGTCAAAATTAAGGTTGCCAAGATCTGATCTTATAGACTCAGGGAGATTAGGTTCCAAACAGATATTGTTTTTAATCATATTTGGTTTAATACCCAGCATCAATTCACGTAATGCATAAACGTACAATCCAACTGACCATGCCTGGAGGATACAAGAATTAAACGGCTCTGGTCTATCTCCACGGTAAGTTTCTGCATACATGCCATTTTCCGAAATGATTCGATCAGCCATTACCGAGAGATACTCAAGAGCCTGTTGAGTTCTTTGATTTTTTATCTCACTTATTGCTGCCCAGCCTGTGACAAGTGGCCAAACAGCTCCGTCATGATAGAGTGATGGGTGATATTTGGAATCCAAACTACTCAATGAACGCATGCCCCACGGGGTGGTCATATCGTCCTTTTCCAATCTATCAAGTACTAACCTTGCCTTGTCTTGATCTTTTACTACTTCGGTAAGCAACATGACCAATGCATTTGGACGAATGCTGTCGTCTTTTGTCAAATCCTTACGAATAGTATCATAGTAAAATCCAAGTTTTGGTTCCCAGTATTCCTTGTCAATCTTATCTCTTAATTTTTGGGCCGACGAAAGCCAGGATCTTTCATGTTCTTTATCATCAAGTATCTTTGCTAACTCGCTTCCTATTAGAAGGCTCTCATAGAACAAAGCTTGTACGTCATTTGCACTCTTTCTTCTATCTATATGGTCCATCCAAGTTGAATCTTGAATAGGTAATTTTTCAGCCGTTCCTGAAAAACCATGCTCAATAAACCCATCACCGTCGATGTCTTTAAGAAAGCCTGAATTAACAAGATTAACTATGGATTCCCATCTTTTTGAGAGATATTGAGTATCTCCGGTACCGTGAACATACTCACGTATAGCCCAAGGAAACAAGAAAGTTGAATCTGCAGATCCATATGTCGTATTATGAAGGAATGTCCTCCCGCTTATTACCATGGGCAATTCTCCCTTTACGGCGCCATTGTGGCTGTGCTTTGCCTGTCGTTTCAGAAAATTTTCTATTACTCTTAAGGAGAAATCGTATTGGCCCATGGATAGATATCCTCTTAGTGACCAACCTGTATCACGAGCCCAATAGTTGGGAAACCTTGGAAGTCCTGCACTGATTCCTTCCCCAAGATTGTCATAATTTGCCTTTAGATATTCAAGAGCAGTCTTTGCCTTTTTGAGCGCCTTTGCTAATTTAGAGATTGTCGAATTTGAAATTGAACTTGAAGTAGCATGATGGATAGTAAAAGTCGATGTAGAAATATTATTATAATAATTCTTTGTTTCCTCATACAGTTTTTGATAATTATCTCTGATGGTTTTGTATTCATTAAGACATTCCTGGGCACTTGTGAAATCACCAGCACCTATCAACGCAATTTCTTTAGTTATCCCTTCTTCAAGTTCGATATCATAAGATAATTCCAAATCATTATCAAAAGAATCGGTTAGTATCTTTGATGGTTTCAAATTTTTTGGTGAAATCCCAATGCTACCAAAATAATGTGCCACTCCTTTTTTTGCTATGGTTCTAATCTGTAAACAGTTCTCTGATTTATAATATCTTGAAAAATTGCTTTGAGAAATAGCCGCCAATCCATAACTCGTTATGTTACCGTCAATTAGGAAATGCACTCTAATTTTTTTAGTGGATTGTTTTCTTGTATTGGTGCTAAATAATTCATTAATTTTCTCGGTATCAAAGTTAAGTATTTGAATAAAACCCTTATTTTCAATTGGAACGAATAAAGTTCTTTTAACGTGAATTCCAGCAACTTCGTGATGGGTACATAAAGTTCCATTTTCATGTCTCGAGGAAATGACGAAATTTGGAAGTCTTTTTCTAACCCCATCATCTACTGAAAGCTCTACAATTATTCGTCCAAATGCTCTGGCAGGAGGAACATATAATCCTCCATTATCGTATCTTGCACCCATCCATGTCCAATTTGCCGAAAGTGCTCCATTAGAAGAACAAACTATGTAGGCTTTTCTTCCCGATAGTACCAATGGCGATGCAAAATTCATAAACATTGTCTCACCATAAGCTTGGGTATCAGACTCCTCTGGTAAATTTGATGAAATGATTACTTTTTCTTTCTTATTGCTTGTGATATCGACAAAGGTGAATGGAATAATTATTTGTTCAAATCCCTCAAGCTTACTCATAATCGTAATCTTGTGTTTCTTTTGACTTTCGAGTTCCATCCCTATCACTAGAAATCTGGCACTTTGAAATGGTTTGAATTGAATTGGTCTTGACTCAGATAATGCCAATGCATTTACTATTGTGTCAGACGTGGCTATTTGAATGGATTTTTTAGATATTGGTAATTCATCGACATAAATATCAAGAGATACAATATTACCACCTAATGGAACAGGGGGATTAATGAGAGAAAAAATGAAACCATTTTCCTGGACATTTTCATTCATAACAATAGCGTTTTTAAGGCTCCCTTCAATATAGGAAAGGACGGTGTGAGTCTTGTCAAGCGTTCTTGTCATTATGTTTTTCCAAAGCGTCTAAATAGAAAATAATCAATATAATTAATAATAATTGGCATTTTAACCTATATTAAAACTATTGATCAAAAAATTTGTTTGTGTAAATAAATTTATAGTTTATCTAATAAAGTTTAACAAGGATTTTATCAAAGATTGCTTATAAGGGGTGATAATTTGATTGAAGAAGGTAAAGATAAGTAATCTTGAAATTGGAAACGGGAAACCGGTAATAATGGGAATTATCAATGCTAGTCCGGAGTCCTTTTATAAAGAATCAATTAAAATCGGCAGGAAAATTATCTCAGAAATGGCCATCAAGATGGAACAAGATGGTGCGGATATTATCGATATTGGCGGAATGTCTACTGCGCCATATGGTAATACCTTAGTTTCGGTAAGTAAGGAGCTTGAAAGAATGCGAAATTCCATCATGGCGATAAAAGATGTATCTAATATTCCACTGTCGGTTGACACACCACGAGCAGAAGTCGCTAAAGCTTCCATTGACATGGGTGTTGACGTAATCAATGATGTTACAGGACTAAAACATGATAAAATGATGAGGTCCGTAATCTCTACTTCGGGTCTGCCCGTCATTATTGGAGCATATGGCGATAGATCGATTACTTATCAAACAGGGGATATTGCAGAAACAATCGACATCTTAAAAGTAAGTTTAGACATGGCTAATCAAAGCGGTATAAAGGAGGATAAACTCATTGTGGATCCTCTAATTGGTTTCTTTAGAGAAAGTGGTAATAACCCATTTTTTACAAAAGTTTCCAATCAAAATTGGTATGACCGGGATATCCGGATCATCTCGAATCTTGAATGTTTGTCAACCCTATCAAAACCAATTTGCATCTCAGTTTCGAGAAAATCATTCATCGGTAAGCTATTCAATTTGGCTGAGTCAGACCGACTTGTACCGTCAATCATTGCTCAAGTTGTTTGTGCCATAAACGGAACTGATATTATTAGAACACATGATATCAAAGAAACACGGATTGCCCTAGAATTACTGGCACGAATGTCAAAGTGAATGTCTGCACCCTTTTATTTGAAATCCGATAGGTCTTGAATACTCAAATGACGAAAGAAACCGTTCAGAAGAAAACGCTTATAATCCCAACACCAATATAAAAATCAAGGAAATATTGGAAGTAAAAGAAGGTTTAACTTTTGATGATGTTCTCCTTATTCCAAAACGATCTCCTATAATTTCTAGATCTCAAACAGATTTGAAAACAAAACTATCGAGAAACATTTCCTTGAATATTCCACTTATTAGCGCAAATATGGACACAGTC
The DNA here is from genome assembly GCA_014381105.1 of bacterium. GTDB lineage: Archaea > Thermoproteota > Nitrososphaeria > Nitrososphaerales > Nitrososphaeraceae > TA-21. The sequence goes on from JACMIO010000098.1 coordinate 7,717, forward strand.
ACTGAATCTAACATGGCAATTGCAATTGCACAAGAAGGAGGAATAGGAATTATCCACAGATTTATGACAATTTCAGATCAGGTCGACGAAATTTTGAGGGTAAAAAGATCAGAGTCAGTGATAATAGAACAACCCTATACTATTTCACCCTCTAAAACTGCAACTGAAGCATCCAATTTGATGCAAGAACTTGGCGTATCAGGTTTGTTGGTGATGGATGATGTCACAAAAAAGTTGGTGGGAATAATTACCAACAGAGATATCATGTTTCAATATGACACAGTTACCAAGGTAAAGGATCTTATGACTTCAGACCTTGTGACGGCAAAACAAGGAATTTCCATCGAAGAGGCAAAAGAAATTCTGCACAAAAATAGAATCGAAAAACTACCCGTAATCGATAAATCAAATAACGTTGTGGGACTTATTACGAGTAAAGATATAATGAAAATGGAGCGGTATCCTCTGGCATCCAAGGATAAGAAAGGCAGATTATTGGTTGGAGGGGCTGTCGGGGTAAAAGGAGACTATTTAGACCGAACAGAAGAGTTGCTTAACGCAGGAACTGACATCGTTGTAGTTGATATTGCACATGGCCATAGCGACAATGCAATTAACGCAGTTCATATGATAAAGAAGGCTTTTCCAGATTGCGAGCTAATAGCGGGTAATGTCGCTACTGGAGAGGGAGTAAAGGACTTGATTAAAGCTGGAGTAGATGCGGTAAAAATCGGTGTGGGTTCCGGATCAATTTGCATAACCAGGGTTATAACTGGCTCTGGGGTTCCACAACTCACTGCAGTTGTGGACGGTGTAAAGATTGCAAGAGATTATGACGTACCCTTGATTTCAGATGGCGGAATAAGGACCTCTGGCGATGCCATTAAAGCGTTGGCGGCCGGCGCATCCACAGTTATGATTGGAAGTCTTTTTGGGGGAACTGATGAGAGCCCCGGTAAAACAATAGTCAGACACGGGAAAAAATTCAAGATGTATCGCGGCATGGCGTCCTTTTATGCTTCTCTTGGCAGAAAGTATAGAGAGGAGGGATCACAGGTAATAGATGTAGAAGATCCTAATGACTACGTACCTGAAGGAGTGGAAGCAATGGTACCATATAAGGGAAGTGTTACTGATCTGATAAAACAGTTTGTTGGCGGAATTAGATCAGGTTTAAGTTATTGTGGTGCAAAAAATATTGCAGAAATGCAGCAGAATGCTGAGTTTGTAAAGATTACTCATGCGGGATATACTGAGAGTCAACCACATGATGTGGATGTCATGTAGGGATACATACTTCTATATTAGTTGCTACTTTACAACAGGACCAGAATTGACACGCTGTATTCAAGCTATTGAGATAGATGGTATTAGTCCTAGAGAAGATACCTTATTTCACAATCTTGATTAGTTTGGTATTTTTCTGCGCAATTAATTACTAATGATGGCATCATAGTTTCCAAGATAATTTTGTTTCTTACCCTGTGAAAGTAACGATGTTGTTCGGTGTAATACTCTAGATTACGAACATACGAAATTTATTGAACTTGAAAAGTCAAATACTTAGTACTTTCCACACCCGCCTGTAATGCAGTTCCCAAAACTGTAAAAGTTCCAACCTCACCCTCGTTAATTAAAAAAGTAGGAGAGAGTTGTCCATCATTGTCAGTATAATCTTTTACTATATTTCCGGCAGGATCCTTTATTGTTAGATGTACAAAAATGCGATCAAGTGGTGCGCCTGTAATTGGGTCAGAAGCAATTAACGTTACTGTTTGTTCATCCCCGGAGGAAATTGGATCTTGTTTTACACTAAGCTCGAGACTAACTAGACCCGTATTATTTTCTACAGGAACGGTTGTAGTTACGTTAGCTTCAGGAACTTCAGGAACTTCAGGAACTTCAGGAACGGTTGTAGTTACGTTAGCTTCAGGAACTTCAGGAACTTCAGGAACGGTTGTAGTTACGTTAGCTTCAGGAACTTCAGGAACTTCAGG
>JACMIO010000099.1 GCA_014381105.1 bacterium
CTTCAACGATTGCCGATAAATTGTTTGTTAGTGATTATAAAGATGAGAAATCGATTCTAGATTTAGCACGAGAATCTGATGTGCTTACATATGAAATCGAACTCGCAAATTCCTCTGTACTTAAAGATCTTGAATCCAAGGGACTCCCAGTCCACCCCTCACCTACTGTGCTAAATACGATTCAGAACAAGTTGAGACAGAAGAAATTTCTAAAATCAAAAGGAATTCCAGTCCCAGAATTTGAGGAAGTTACCTCAATTGATCATGCAAGACAAATTTGTAAGGATTTTCACTATCCACTAGTGCTAAAAGCATGTGAAGATTCGTATGATGGAAGGGGAAATTATCTGATCAGATCTGCTAGTGATATTGATAAAGGAATTCGGTATTTTGAAGGAAGAAAGTGCATGATAGAGAAATTCATTCATTTCACTAAGGAAGTGTCCATCATGGTCGCTCGTAATACACGGGGACAGATTACGTCGTTTCCAGTAGTTCACAACATTCACAAGAACAATATTTTGGATACTACTATCGTGCCAGCTGGAGTCAATAGCAAAGTAGAGGCGAATGCAAGATCCATAGCGGAAAAAGTAGTCAAGTCATTGAAAGGGGTTGGTATATTTGGTATCGAAATGTTTCTTGAGAATAATAAATTAATGATAAATGAAATTGCGCCAAGGCCCCATAATTCAGGCCATTATTCAATAGAAGCCTGTAGTGTTTCTCAATTCGAGCTACATATAAGAGCAATACTTGGCCTCCCACTAGTAAAACCCCGATTGATGTCACCGGTTGTTATGACAAATATTCTTGGAATTCCTAATTATACGGGAGAATATTCACTTACCGGAATTGATAAAGCGTTTGCCATACCAGGTATGAAGCTGCACCTTTATGGAAAGAGAATAACAAAACCGCAACGAAAATTGGGCCATTTTACAATCACTGCAGAAAGTACAGAGGAAGCATTATCTAGAACTAGGAGAGTAAGGAAATTGTTAAGAGTGGCGAAGATGCGTGGAAACAAGAAAGAAGAAGAATAAACCGCTTGTCGGGATAATCATGGGAAGTGATTCTGATTTAAAGATAATGAATCAGGCCTCTGAATTTCTAGATAAGAGTCATGTTCTTTATGAAATGGAAATTGTTTCAGCCCACAGGACACCAGAACTAATGTTTGATTACGCTAAAACAGCAAGAAAAAGGGGCCTTAAGGTAATTATCGCAGGTGCTGGAGGATCTGCACATTTACCAGGTATGATTGCGTCGTTGACAACATTGCCTGTAATTGGTGTCCCTATAGAGAGCCATAATCTAAAGGGAATGGATTCACTACTTTCCATAGTTCAGATGCCTAGTGGTATTCCAGTTGCATGTGTAGCAATCAATGGAGCTATAAATGCAGCAATCCTTGCATGTCAAATCCTTGCATTAGGCTCCAAAAGTATTTCCGTTGATGTCGAAGATTTTAGAAAAAACCTATACAATAGTGTAATAAAGAAAAGAGAACGATTGAGAAAAAAATGATTGTTTTTGAACTAGATCTCTGTCAGGAAATAACTAGCATCGATATGTAAAAAATTACTGTAATTGCAAGTGAAACCTTTGTGATATTCATTGACTTATTCAAAGCTGATGCATAATTATCAAATTGATCTCGACCCATTAATTTTACTTGAGAGTAAGAATCTAAATACGAAAAGCTTGAAGGAGAGGTCTTTGACATTGCCTTCTGAGATATTTCAATAAAGGCTCTAATAATATCTTTCTCATTAGTAACATTTCCTAATGCATAATAACCTTGACGGGTTCTCTTTCCCGAACTAGAGTGTGTATCGGATGAGCAGATTTCCAACATGTTGATTCCTGCCTGCTTCAATTCCCTAAGAATTTGTATTCGTAACCCATTGACTAGGTTATTTGAGTCGGACCATCCGATGAGATAGTCCTTATTGCTGATATGAAGGTTCAGAACACCGATTCCTCCTCCACCAAGTTCAATAAATTTGAATGGAGAAGTTAGTGAGTTTGAATATCCAATATTGTATGAATAATATTGTTGTCCTTTCAATTTTTTTAGCGATGTTAAGGCAAGATCAGTAAGAACTGCTTCATCTTCGTCTAGTATCTTATCCCCTAATGCATTGTGCGCATCGGCAATCATAATTTCTGAATATCCTAAGTCTTTGGCAAATTGTTCAATTTTTTCTCGAATTGTGTATGGAAGATCCTCCATCCCACCATCCTTTGAAATAATCATGAGAACACTAGAATTAAAGTCAATACAGGTTAATGAGAAATCATTTGATTGAATTTGGACGGGCAGAGTGCATTCCGTTCCGCTGTTTTTGATTTCTGATTTTTTTAATGAATCCAGATACCTATTGACTTCAATAGTTGTAGGCAAATTTTTTGAATGATCAGAGATGCTGTGTAATACTATTGCATTATTTTCAAAGAAATTGAAAACTTTTTGAGGAAGATTGCTTCCACCAATTGGATTGAAAGGACCGGGATGAATATCAGGTAAAACAATAAAAACTTGTTTATCTCCCGCTCTTTCAAACTTCATGAGCCTAGTCCTAATTTTATCCTCACTAGATCTAGAGTCAAATATGTTTTCCAACTTTTCTTGTTTATTTTCGGTCCATGCGGATAGAAATGCTTGCAAGACACTGAACGTGCTTTTCAAGTAAGGATAACCAGCTCGGTCCGCCAATACAGACCATACAATCCCTATTACAAATATCGATAAACCAATAAGGAGCACATTAAGATGGTGTTCTAGATTAAAGGAAAATGAGAACGGTAAAATATTAATAAAAAAGATTGCGGGTAGAACAAACGCAATTAATATGGATCGAATCATTCTTGATCCAAAAACTGAAGTAAAGATACCATAGCGAAGACTGCTTGCGATGAACATTCCTCCCAGACTGTATGTGAGAATATCGGAGTTTTTATCAAAGATACTGTTTGCTAATATTCCTAACAAAATAGTTACTATCCATAGAGAACTTGCAAAAGCTGCAACATGTATGACTTTTGTTATTTTATTTGTTGGTGTTCCTCTAAGAAGGAATAAATCTAAAAAAAAACCTACGATAGTTATCCCAATTGCTAGCATCAAACGGAATAGTAGTTCTACGCTATTATAGGAATAATGGTTTATGACAATTATTCCTAATGATGCAATAATTGCGATGATTGCAGAAGTCTTGTACGATGATGGATTTATGAGTGTAAAATACCATCTTCTGTGAATGTCTGTTACGCTGTCTTCACTTATCAATTAATGTTACGAGGTATTATCTATACTGGAAAAACAATTCTTATAATTATCGAAATTCCTATTAGAGCACCAGTAATACCAAGTATTACTTCTGGTTTTACCTTTACACCACGAGTTTCATCTTCAAAGAACCTTAACAACCCTGCGCTTGATGCAGGCAATGGTGCATTCTTTTTCTTTCCTTCACCCAATGTAAATAGGTCTTGTTGATTCATGTCTTAAATACATTCCGTTTTATTCGTAATTAAAATTAGATACTCTTAATTTTCATTCTAATAACTTAATTTTTTCTAAAATTTTAATGTAATTATCAATGACTCTCAACCTTTGCTCTTCTTCAACAAAATTTTTATCTGATCCTATGCTATTTATTAGATGATTTAGTCTTTTTATTATTTTTTCGCTCAATTGAGCTGCGTAATCGCTATCAACAATTTTTTCAACTTCCTTTGTTGTATTATTTTCAGGTAATGTTGTGTTCCCACAAATAATACATTTGATTTCATTATTTTTTCTGATTTGTATTCCACTGCATTTGTTACATGGTTCAGAAAGTAATGTTCCTCCGCTAAGCAAAAAATCCGCTGCATTTTTCAACTTTCTTCTATACTGATGATCATCAGCTAATGACATCTTGTAAAACTAATCTTATTATCATGCAAATTAAAGTCTTCTAAACTATTTGCAATAATTAATTCCGAATAATTATCTTAGTTATAGAATACGAAACTAATTTTTTCAAAAGAATTTCAAATTTTGATAATTGTACTATAGCGGGTAAGGCTTAATAATGACAATAATTCAATTGAAATTAATTATAATATGGCGGTGATATGCAAAAAATGTGGACTACCAAACGATCTCTGTGCATGTGGCGAGCTGGATAAAGAAGATACTAGAATTGTAATAAGACTTGAAACTAGACGGTGGTCTAAAACTACTACTATTATAGAAGGTATTGATCCAAAATTAAGCGACTTGCATCACATTGTGAAAGAATTAAAAAGCAAATTAGCCTGTGGAGGAACAGCTAAAACCGGCTTCATAATGTTGCAAGGAGATCACAGAGAAGATGTAAAGTCCTATCTAGTTAAGTTTGGATTTACTGAATCAACTATAGAAGTCCAATAGCCAAAACTAGAATAGACAATTTTAGTATTTCCGCATGAATTGAATATAAACAGAGTAGTGTTAATTTAATTAAAAAAATAAAATAAAAAATAAGAATTTGTAGGTTTGACTTTTCTAATTTACCAGTGATGTTTCTCGTCAGGAATCAGACCTATCTGTCCTGATTCAAAATATTTGTCTAGTTCTCTTATCCAGCCTTCCTTTGCAGAACCACCGCCTAAACCCTTTCTCCTCATATAGAAAGCAATTACTGCGAGCAAGAACACCGCAAACATTATTGTTCCAAATATGTAGACCATTACGTCATAGAACAAGGGATCGTAGTTTGGACCGATTTGACCGATTAGACTGTGTAGTGTATTTCCAATCACTGTAAAAAGCCCTTCAATTCCGCTCATTATCTATTAGCACATTAATTCTATGATATATACATTTTGGTGAGAAGGTTGAAACTGAGGCAAAAACCAATTTGGGAACAAATGACAATACGAAAATCGAAAAGATACCAAAACTGTTCACAAACTTAATGATTCAAGTATTGAGATTGCGTTATAACCATAGGAATTCTAAATTAAATCTTTCAAAAAATAATCGTTGAAAATAATATAAAAAAATATTAGTAAAGTCGCGCTAAGCGCTTACGGATTTTTTACTTCTGCTCATTACGATGAATGCTGCAGCTACAGCTCCGAATATTGCAACTATTGCACCTGTGTATAATGCAGCGTCACCAATGTTCTTGCCAAAGAATGCAGTTCCAGAACCATATGCGCCAGCTTGTTGAGCATTGGCAACTTTCTCTTTAGCCAGACGTAACTGTTCTTCTACACTAAGTCCAGTTTCCTGACCCGTTGTATATTGTGCACTCGCTGTTTGATACAAGGTTAATGCTAAAGGTCCCATTGCAACTAGTATGGTTGCGATTGTAACGACGGTAAGTGAGTTCATACTAAATTTGTAGTTTTGAATCCAATTATATAACCTTATTGGTGTAAAAAAAAATTTTACGAAAAACTGAGGAGATTTTATTCCCTAAATTAGGAATTCCTATTTTAGATTTCTTAAGTAACATTTAAGATGCTCGTTATTGATTCCTACTTAAATGGCTCGAATTCATGCTCATACTCATGGAAAATCCCATTCAACTCGCCCTATTTCGTATAATATTCCATCTTGGATAAATCAAAAGTCGGAATTATCTACTATCATAGTTCAACTCTCAAAAGATGGTCTCAGCCCTAGTGAAATTGGGGTCAGAATGAGAGACCATTACGGCGTACCACTGATAAAACCCATCCTAGGAAAGGGAATAAACCAGCTTCTTGAAGAAAATAATTCTACACCCGAGATGCCTGAAGATCTGAACCAGCTTGTTCAAAAGGCGCTAGCTTTGCAAAAACATCTCAAATTTCATAATACTGACAAAAGGAATATTAGATCACTCGAATTAATAGAAGCAAAAATTCACAGACTTTCAAAATATTATAAGAAGAAAGGAAGAATTCCGCTTACCTGGAAATATGCTGCAGTTATTGCTCGACTTGAATAATGAATTAAATGGGTTATAGCGAATTTCATGATAATGTAAATTCGATCAGCGAGAAGACAAAGAATTTAGTTGACGATAGAAAGGACATTTTAATAGTATCTAATTCATCCTGCGATGGAATTATTTCCGCTAGCCTACTTATCAAAGCTATTTGGAAGCTAGGCGGAAAGGGAACAGCCCGTTTCTTAAGCAGATTGGATGAAGAGATTCTTACTGATCTAAAGAAGGAAGATCATGATTTCTATTACTTTACGGATATAGGTTCAGGACTATCGGAGCTTTTTAACAAGCTTTTTTCTAAGAATTGGATTGTGTTGGATCATAGGAAAATTAGTTTGAACGAAATTGCCATAGATGATAATAACGCTATTCTAAATCCATGGAAATATGATATCGATGGTGACAGAGAAATTACGTCAGGCGGTATTTCATATCTTTTAGCGAAAAATCTGGACAAGAGATTTTTAGATTTATCCCCACTTGCAATAGTATCTGCCCTAGGAGAGTATCAGGATGTGGGGGACAAAAGATCTCTTGTTGGTCTTAACAATGAAATATTGGAAGATTCGAAAAAAGACGGACTTATACAAACAGATATTGATCTATTGTTATCTTTTAATGAATTCCTTCCTATTCATGAATCCATAGCAAGTACTTATGTACCATATCTATATGGACTAACATCAAAGAGCGACAAATGTCTTGATCTTCTCAGGAAGACAAATATTACTTTAAAAAAAGATGGAAGATTTAAGACAATTTGTGACATTAATCAAGAAGAAAAGTTTCTCATATTAGAAACTATCAAGAGCCACCTCAGTTCTCAAATTGACTCGAGTATTAATAACTTAGAAAATATTCTGATAGGCTATACTTATGTACTTCCATCTGAAGAGCATGGCAGCCACTTATACGATGCGCGTAGATTTTCAGATTTACTAAATTCGTCCGCTCTTAGTAATAAAACAGGACTGGGCATGAGCATTTGCTTGGGAGACCGCTCGTCTTCTCTTGAAGAGGCTGAAAAGGACGCACAAGAATTCAACAAGAGTTCCCAATTGCTGATATCAAAGATACTCAAAGAGAAATGGAGGATTTTTGACAAGGGATTGTGTCTTTTCATTGATGCCGAAGGAATAGTTGAACCAGATTATATTGGTCATCTGTCGAGGCTATTGGGATCACATTATCAATTTATGAATAAGGTGATAATAATCAAAACTGCGATAGATGAAAATTATTCAAAATATTTCTTTAGCTCTCTGCTAAAGGGAGCTATAGATGTACAACAAATGACAAAGGAATTATCAGAATCAGTTAGCGGAATTACAGTGACATTTAACAATGCTGAAGGGCAGATTGTTATACCACCTGCACAAGAGGATTCTTTGATGTCTATTATTCAGAAACAAATCAAGAAGATCCCGAAATGAAAGAAGGATTTAATATAAAGTCTAGCATGAAAATAGAATTTGATAGTAAAAAGGAAATAGATACCATGATTAACGCATTAACACCCGATAATGTTCGTATCCCTGAAGGACTAAAGATTAACATAAGAGCTGAAAACAAATGTTTAATAATTGACATTCAATGTAAAAATGGATCAGGAACGTTCCTTAACACGATTGATGAATTACTAGAACACATATCGTTATCAAGGGCAGTGACATCTAATGATTGATCCTAAGATTCTTAAAGAAAATCCAAAAGCCATACGAGAAATGTTAGAGAGAAGAAAGGTTAGTTATCCGCTTGATGAACTACTCGAACTTGATAGGAAAAGACGTGAACTAATAATAGAAACACAGGATTTGAGGCATAGAAAAAATACATTATCACAAAGTATTGCAAGTAAGAAAAAAAATCAGGAATCTATCGAGAATCAGCTTGACGAGATGAGAAATGTTGGAGAGATGATGAACACTGCCGATTCCAAGAAGGTGATGGTAGAAAAGAGATATGCTGAATTAATATACTCCATTCCCAACTTGTTACATGAATCAGTTCCAACTGGAAATAGCGAGAATGACAATGTTGTTGTCAGGACGCATGATCATCACTCAAAATCAAGAGCCAAAAATGACCATGTCGATCTAGCGTATTCCCTAGGACTCATCGATCTTGAAAGAGCAGCAAAAATAGCGGGTTCCAGATTTTATTTTCTAAAAAAAGAAATGGTCAAGTTGAATCAGGCATTGATAAATTATGCTCTTGACTTTCTTGAAGGATATGGTTACCAATTGATTCAACCTCCATTTATGTTGAAAAATGATGCAATCAAGGGATCCATAATCATGGATGATTTCCAAGATGTCATTTACAAAATTGAAAATGAAGATCTATATATGATAGGCACATCTGAACATGCGATGGCGTCCATGCATATGGATGAAATTCTGGATTCGGTGAAACTTCCATTGAGATATGCCAGTATTAGCCCATGTTTCAGGAAAGAGGCTGGAGCGCATGGAAAAGATATGAAGGGCATATTTAGAGTTCATCAGTTTGAAAAAGTGGAACAATTTGTCATCTCAGATTCGGCAAATTCCTTTGATGAACAAGAAAGAATGCAGAGCATTTCCGAAAGATTTTACCAGAATTTGGAAATACCATTTAGAGTGGTACTATTATGTAGTGCTGATACTGGTAAGGTGTCGTCAAAGACGTATGACATAGAAGCCTGGATGCCTGGACAAAATAAATATAGAGAAATTGGATCCTGCTCTAATTGTATTGATTTCCAGGCTAGACGATTAGATATACGTCATAGAGAAAAAGTAAACGAGGAAACTCGACTAGTGCATACGCTAAATAGCACACTTGTCGCCACTGAGCGTACCATGGTTGCAATTCTAGAGAATTATCAAACAAGTAATCAAACAGTAATTATTCCAACGGTGTTAAGAAAATACATGGGAGATTTGAAGGAGATTAAATCAACCTAAGTTGGTTGCAATCTCTTCCAAAAGCGTTGTAAAAATTATTATTATCTCAAAATTCAAAATTTTTGCCCTAACGATCGAGATAATATGTATGCAACTGTTTATTCATGATTGAAAATATTTTAGACAGTTGCTAAACAAGATCTATAGGTTTTTTATACTTTGTTGTACAAGAAAAGGTAACGCTTCAACTGCAACTGGTGGCGGAAGTTTTTGAGGTCCTGTCCCAATTACTAAATTCTTCCGACCATCAGTTGTAATTCCAAATTTGCATTCAAATAGAATGTGGTGTAGAAAATTTGATGATTCTATGTACAACAGACTTGCCTTACGGCATAACAGTCCGAATCGTGAAAATCTAGAAATACGCTCGAAATATTACAATTCTCAAAATCTTCGTAGAACTTTTGGTTTCAGTAACTCGGGATGCTCCTTTAAACTTCTTACAATCGCCAACATTTTTTCCTTATCTTCAGGTAAATTTCCTCCAATAGAATAAACATTTGATGCATGATTAGCTCTAAAGACTATAGGGGAAATAGGACTAATATTATTTAACAACAGTTCAAGCTCATTCAGTATCATTGTATCATCCAATGTTTCAAATGGTTCACTGAATTTTTTCATAAACTCATCATATACACCATCCTCGATTATTAGCGTCAGGGCAGCTAAAAAGTTTGGCGATACATCACTTACAACTCTGGCGGTTTCTTTCATGTGGTCCATCGAATATTTTTTCCCTCCAATTCCCAAGATAATCATACATGATATAATGAAACCACTTTTTTTCGCCCTATTACATGCATCAATAATACTTTTTGAAGTAGCTCCCTTTGTGATCTTTTTAAGGAGTATATCATTTCCTGTTTCGATTCCAATATACAACATATCCAATCCCTTACTATTTAGCAAGGTTAACTCATCAGGGCTCTTCTGTAAGAGATTTTTAGGCATTGCGTAACAAGATATTCGCTCTAAATTCGGAAATTTTTCCTTAATATAATCCAATATTTGAACTAATTTCTCTGTACTAAGATTAATTGCATCTCCATCCGCCAGAAAAATCCTTTCCGTTTGAGGAAATGATTTGGAAACAATATCTATTTCACTCTTAATTTCTTCCCAAGGCCTCTCAGAATATTCCTTAGTTCTATACATATTACAAAACGAGCACTTGTTAAAAGAACAGCCCAAAGTAACCTGGAAAATGATTGAATTAGCCTCGGATGGTGGTCTGTATAGGGGATAATCGTAACCCAGCTCAATCATGGTTGAAATTAATGATATCATGCAATTTAACTTGTTTGGATATGATAACACTCCCCAAACCATAAATGAATCAAAGTTCTTTCTCATGACTAGACTTATTATTTAGATAAACGACACATATGCCATCTAAAATTAGAAAATGAAAAATAATGAAATTGTCAAAATATTTCGTGAAATCTCATATCTGATCCAAATAGTGGAAGAAGATCTAAACACCATCTACAAAGTTAGAGCATATGAAAAAGCCGCTGATGTGATTGAAAATCTGTCAATGAGTATTGAAGAGATTTATCTAAAGGATGGAATTAAGGGTCTTAAAAAAATACCATCAATTGGTAATGCCATTTCAACCAAATTAGAGGAACTTATAAGATCCAATAAAATTGCTTATCATGAAGAACTGAAACAGAAGGTACCCATTAGGGTATCTGAATTTTCCAATATGACAGGATTCGGACCCAAGACGATGAAGATCCTTTACGAAAGACTAGGAATTACAAGTATCGCTGAACTAGAAAAGGCGGCATCGGAAGGAAAAATTTCAAAGATAAAGGGTTTTTCAAAGACTAAAGAAGAAAAGATCATCAAAACAATCCAGTTATCAAAAAAAATCAAGAATAGATATTTGTTAGGGGATGTATATCCTTTGATAAAAAAAATAGAAAATAGATTAAACGAAAAAGATAATGTAATCCGCTGTCTTGTTGTAGGTTCCTTCAGAAGGATGAAGGAAACTATTGGAGATATCGATATTTTAATCTCCACAGATGAACCGGAAGAAGTAATACAATTTTTTGTCAGTATGCCTGAAATTCAAGAAATCAAAGGTAAGGGGAAGGCAAAGGCATTTGTTGAACTTAGAAATGGCATTGATGTTGATCTGCTCGTAGTTC
>JACMIO010000100.1 GCA_014381105.1 bacterium
CAGAGATTTATCAAAAATAAATAACATGGATTCAAACGGAAGATGGCTAGCTACCAACCTGGGTGTAGAAACTGTTGCCCCCCGAATGGTCAAAAAGCATCTTGGCGTAAAAACAAAACCATTTCAACCTGACGAATGGGGTGCTGTAGTGAGAGAAGGCTGCAGAATTTTGAATGAAAATCATTGGTTCCCTGCCTTGACACTAATAATTGGTTGGCCAGATGAAACACCAGACGAGACACAATACACAATTGACCTTATAGATGACTTTAGCAGAATGAAAATGAGCGGCCTTGTAGCCCCACTGCTGTATCAAGATTTTTCTGAAAGGAATTCCATGCATTTTGGAAATTTGAACGAATCACAATTTACCTTGTTTTGGAAATGCTGGCAGTTTAATCTGCGGGTTATAAATGACATCATTCCCATAATTATTCGCAACAAGACATACGGACCTGCAATGAAAGTCTTTATGACGGTCTTGATAAAGGCTGGGACTTGGGCAATCATGAGATACCTGAAAGGTCTATCAAAAGAATTGTTCAATGGTCAGGTACCTGAAGATATCGTAGAGAAATACGCTAGAAGTAGATCCGTATCTGCGTCCCTTACTCCAAAACTTTAAGATAAAGAATTAATAATTTTCTCTTTAATTCTTACCAAGGCTTTCCATTTCTTTGATTGCAGTATCAGCAATTGTCGCAATTTTTGGTTCGAGTATTATGAAATAATTTTTATCAGCTCGTTCTACAGCTGCAACAGTTTTGTATTTCTTTGTTGAAATATCAAATTCGATCAATCCTGGTTCCATTGCACCTCTGGCATAAATCATCATCATTACGTCACCAGATACAGGGGTGAGAGGCAGAATGGAGAAAACGTATCCTTTGTAAGAACTAGCAGGCAGGACTTGTTTCATGTAAGGCGCAACTGACACAAGATACAAAAAAAATTCTTCAATGGTGGAAAATTCTTCAAACTCAAATTTCATATATTATGGTCACATTTATCCTTGATATAAGGTTAAGGTTTATCGGTTTGTACGCTTTGGTATTATCTTGGATCTATCCATAAGATTCGAATTTCACATCATAACTTCCATCTTTTCTCTTATTTCTTTCAGTAACGAAACCCTTTGGAATTAGATAGTCCAATGCTCCATCAATTGTTCCTTGCCATCCACACACATAGAAAATAGTATTTTCAGGTGTAATTGATTCTCCAACAAGCTCTTCAAGAGGAGATTTGTCGGTTCCTAATTTGGGGCGTAGAAATGATTCCACTCTTCCTTTCTGACCATTCCAACTTCTATTGAACCATTCCTGAGGTCTGCTAACACTGGCACGATATCTGAAATTCCATTTATCTTTACCACTGTCCAAACTTTCATTCTCAAGGTCCGTCAAGAGCTCTCTATAGCTGAGCTCGTCCACATAACTTGCACCGTGCAATATTACTACCTCCCGCTTGCTACCTATCGATTTTAAATGAAGAGAATACGAAATAAATGGTGCGAGCCCAGTTCCTCCACCGATAAGAACCATCCTTCTGTTGTCAGGGGTTCCGTCATGTTTCTTCTCGTCTATTGTAAAAGCACCTGTTGGCCTTACCCAAAGAATTTCGTCCTGTTCTCTTCTATTAAATAATTCTGTAGTCAATCGCCCTGGTACAGGTTTTTTAACCCATCTTACAAGCAACTCAAAGACGTTTTTTTGCTCCGGAGGTGATGCTATTGAATATGCCCTTCTGACTATTTTACCCTCAGAAGGTACATGCAATCCAATTGTTAAGAATTGACCTGCCTTGAAATCCGGTATACTGCCTTCGGATGGCTTTATTCTGAATATTATTAAATCCTCCTTTAATACGCGTAGATACGATATTACCCCCTTATTGTCTACCACCATACAAATCTGAAACTTGGGCCGGCAAATAAATACATTATTAATTTGAGGGTTTAATGGCTCAATTTTGAGGAAAATATGTTGTCATCTTGTAAAATATAAATGAAATTAATTTATTTCTGAGTATCCAGAGTTAGAATATGTCCAAATTTGACAATTTTCGTGAAAATGATTCTAAAAGTGTAGATGATATCGAGAAACTAATTAATGAAAATAGCTCTGAACATCAACAACTACTAGAATCATTTAAAAAATCAATGGATTCATTCGCAACTGAACGCTCCATGGACACATGTTTACAGGCCCTCAATATTTCAATCCAGTTAGCAAGTGTAAGGTCCACATTGACGGAATTATACAAGAGTTATTGCCATATTCTAGAGAGGGAAGTAACCAGATTAAGAAAGATTAACCAAGAGAACACGTAACAACCAAATCCAAATAATCTCAATACTAGACAAAAGTAATTTTATTTCTAATTGTACCCAGCTTTTCAATTGTTATTTCTACGATGTCGCCATCCTTGAGATACTTTGGTTCTTTCATTGACATAGCAACCCCTGCTGGAGTTCCAGTAGAAATGATGTCTCCAGATTCTAAAGTCATTATTCGACTTAGGCTTGATATTATTTTGTCAATCGATATTACCATTTTGCTACTGGAGGAATTTTGCCGAGTTTCACCGTTGACTTTTGTAACAATCTGCAGGTTTTGCGGATCATGGATTTCGTCCTTCGTTGTTATCCATGGACCACATGGCGCAAATGTATCAATACCTTTTCCTCTTGTAAATTGCTTATCTTTGAACTGTATGTCTCTGGCTGAAACATCGTGTAGAATGGTATACCCAAATATGGATTCAGAGGCTTTTTCAGGATCTACATTTTTGGTATCCTTCCCAATAACAATTGCTAATTCTGCCTCGTAGTCAAGGCGTTGCACAAATTGTGGACACTTGACATCATTAAATGGATGGTTTAGAGTTGTTCGGGGTTTGATGAAAATAACGGGTTCATCGGAAGGTGTAAGGCCTGCATCTCTTGCATGATCATAATAATTAAATGCTAAACAGATTATTTTTGGTGGGTCTGGAATAGGCGCCAATAAATCTTCAAAGATAATCTCGTTACTAAACTTGATATCTGAAATATACTTGCTGACTTCATTAATCCATCCTCTTACAATAAATTCTTTTATAGTCTGAGGAATTGGAACACCAGTCTGCTCTTGAAAATCAAGCTTTGAAATTATTTTTTTACCATCAGGAGAGACTATTCCATATGTTTCTCCAACCTCTTTCATTTTAATCCTTCCGATTTTCATTTTGTCTACCTATGTGTAAAAATTGCCGTTGTTTTTTCTTGTGTATTGCAAAAACCAAATCTAGTTAATTGTAGTTGAGTGTGCGATTTTAGTTGTAAAATAGAGGTTTCTGCATATCCTTCAATGCGTTCCAAACTATTGGGATTAAATTTGTCATCAACATACAGTTCCTTGGGAACCAGGACGGTGTAATTTGTCTTGTCCTTGTCTGATACCCATTGAATCTTCTTCATATCTCGTACAATATCATTATTTAGATGAGAAGCAGTAATTACTTTTTTATCCAGATCTATGTCCTTAATTTTTATATTATACAATTCCATGAGTCTAATTTCTTCATCTTCCGCAAGAAGTATGGCGTCATCTTGTGAAATATAAACCACATTGGAAACTTCAACCTGTCTTGTTCCAAGATCGATGTTTGGATGGTTTCTCAGGGTTACTTTAGTATCTTGGGCATCTTCTACAATTATCCTTATTGGATCTTTGACAAAGAAAAGTCTAATTGCTATAGGCTCAAGGATTTTCCTATTCATTGATTCTAGTGTCTTGAACGGGGGTTTTGATTCTGCTAATGTTAACCCAAGGCTCAAAACAAAACTTCTAATTGCTCTAGGATCAAAACCGCGTTTACGCATCGCTGATAAAGTGAGCAGACGAGGATCGTCCCAACCAGCAATATGATTATCATCTATCAATTGTTTAATCTTTCTTTTGGAAACTGGCATGTTTTCAAATTCCAATCTTGAGAATTCAACAACTATTGGTTTTCGTAATTCCAATCTATCAAGAATATCCAAATACAGGGCATTACGTAACTCATACTCCTTGCTTCTCAGTGCGTGACTGACGCCATCAAGACAATCTTCGACAGGTGCAGCGAAGTCATAAGTGGGCCACACCTGCACTTTTTCACCCAAAAGGGGATGCGGGGCCTCTACTATTCTAAATAGGGTCGGGTCTCTAAGAACAGTATTGTTGTCTTGCATATTTCCCTTGAATCTTATGATAGCGTCGTTTTGATGATAAGTTCCGTCAAATAACTTGTCCAGTCTTTCTTTGTTTTTTTCTGCGTCGTCAATATTGCCTCTGCATGGACAATCAACCTGTTGCATTCTCATTTTATGAATCTTGTTAGTATCACACGTACAAACATACGCATTCCCACCTAATGTCAGTTTTTTACCATAATCATGTAAAACAAATATGTCGTCAGATGTGTTTTTTACAATATCGGGCTTGACTCCTAACCATTCCAAACCACTTCTAATAGCTTCATAATACTCCAATTTTTCATTCAGTGGATTAGTATCATCAAAACGTAGAATCAATTTGCCATCATACCTTCTAGCGTACTCTTCATCAATTATGGCTGCTTTTGCGTGACCTATATGAGGATAGCCATTGGGCTCGGGTGGAAATCTTGTAATCACTCTCGTTCCTGTCATTTGGAGCTCTGGAAGTGGATGTGAGGCCACATGTTTCTGTGCTGACTTTGAATCAATCTTGGTATCTTCTAAATCTATTTCATTAAGATATTTTTTCTGCTGCTCCACGTCCATCTTATTTACGGAATCTACTACGGTTTTGATTTCTGCCATTAATGTCTTTATTTCCTTTTTTAATTCTGGTCTTAGACTCAGAATTTTAGCCAGAACGGTATTTACGTTTGTACTACCTGAATGTTCTGCTGCATTTTTCAACGCTATAGCATTGACTAATCTATCGATTTCATCGTTACCATTCACAAGACTACAAACTCCTTTCGACTATAAATTTCGCAGAAGACACAAGTGCATTCTTCGCATTAGTTTCATCATAACTCTTTAAGGATTCAAACGCTTTAATCATGTTATCATGAGCTGTCTTTCGCACTTCCTCTTCTATATTCAATGATGATATCGCATCAACGGCGTCTTCAACATAGTCCTGATTTGCTCCTTTAGATCCAAAGACTTTCAAGATCTTTTCTCTTTTACTTGTATCTGCATTTTCTAGTGCTAATAGTATTGGAAAGGTCTTTTTACCTTCTCTTATATCATTGCCAACTGCTTTTCCAGTTAATTTGGGATCACCTGTTACTCCGATCAAGTCGTCTATCAACTGAAATGCAATTC
>JACMIO010000101.1 GCA_014381105.1 bacterium
AGTATGCTCTTTCTTTGTCGGGAGAGTGTGCATATTGCTTATCGACAGTCATACCATTATGTATACGCCATAGAATTTAAGGGTTATAGATACTTCTCTTCAAGAAAGCGTGTTCCCGATGCTTTTTTACTGTGTTTTGCATCCTTTTAGTAAAAATCTTTTGCATTGGTAATGAGCGAATACCTTCTAATGCTTCATTCCGTTCTAGATAAACAAATGCTGATGTCATATCCATATATTCTGTTCAGAATATCGCATTTTTCTAGTGTCTGGTAATCCCTATTAAAATATCATACCCATCTGATCATTCCATCTTTCCAGTAACAGCCTTAAATCACCTGAAAACTATTGAGGAGATGATTTGTAATGCAATAAGTTAAATATGAACCTACACGATTAAGAAGTAATGTTTAACATGAGACATATGAAAATTGCTATCTTTGTACTGACAGTCTCAATACTGGGAACTAGTGCACTGATTGTCAATTCAGGAAATATGGCGTATGCACAAGGTAATAATACACAAGGTAATAATACACAAGGTGATATAACTACAACCATTGACGCCGATAGTTTGATTAAAGCCCTAAAAGAAAGACATCCAGTCCTAGCTGAACTGGTAACGAATGAAGATAAAGACTTAGTTGTGAAACTCAAGGATCTGGATACAAAGGAAGCAGTGAAGACTGCATTAGCGCTGAATATGCTACACTTATTACAACAATATAGGGAAATAGACGAACCACAATAGTTTTTAGGTTCTATCTCTTTTTTTTATTCTAAAGTATAACATTTATTGTATATTTGAAATCCATTTCGTCATAATTAGTTTTTCAACTATTTAGATGAGCGGTAATACAGAATTATTAAAAATATACTCACAAGAGAAAAACTTTAAAGCTTAGCAGTTAATTCCTACGTTAGAATTCTAATTGTGAACCGATAGCGTCGTGGGTACCGACGGGCCGCAATAGATTATTTTCCAAATTGGGTATTAACGATTAATAAAAGTATACTATAATGTAGACTTTCCAGTAATTGAAATATCTAGGGACGTCTAAAATGAATTTGTACTGCTTTTTGAAAATAGTCTTGAGAAGACGGCTTTTGACTTGATTATCTAGGCTTTCCACTCTGCTATCCATTGGAAATTAGCGTTTGTTTCAATATTTTTAAAAGCATAGAGACATTCATCCCTAACTTCATCCTCTTCCACACTGACTTGATAAGATGAGAAATGGCTGTTGAATTCACTTATTTGTCTTTTGAGCAAGTTCAAGTTATTTATCGACACTACCCCTGGATTTATGTTCGGTCCTCCATAAAATACTAGATTTTTAAAGAATCCAGGAGCTGAAACATTAAACATGTTTTTAAGATGGATACTAGCGGTTGCACCCTGCTCGCCAAAAATCTCCCGAATAATTTCAATACCTTTACCAAACACTTGTGCAGAATGTTCAAAATCCAATGTACCATCCTCGCCGGTTTTGAGGTTTAGACCTAAAAGAAGTAACATGAATCGCTCAAGAGCTGATTGATTCTGCACCAGAACTGAATCATATTCAGGCAAATGAAGCCTAAAGTAATCCACTGTCCATAATTCCTCTTTTAGTGATCGGTTAAATTCGACAGCCCACTGTGAAATTTTATCTTGTACATACTTAGGGATAGAGTCATAGGTATCGTGTTTTACGATTTCTACTTTAGGGTTACTTTGTAAATCAACCGTTTCGTAATACTGCTGAATTATTTCTTTTACTGCAGTTTTTACGTTAATTCGAATCGTATCATTGCTAACCCGCATAACATAGTATCCCAAGTTCTTTAGAGCTCTTTGACGAATTCTATCTGGAGTCATTCTGTGTTTCATAGAATGAATCTTACCATCAACTTCCACAATCAACTTCTGCCCAATTACAAAATCTGGAGTATAGTAGTTGGCCCTAGTATACCAGATAACTGGTTGTGACTTGTATGGAATATTGTTTGCTGTTAATCTAGATTCTAATTTCCTTTCGTAGAATGTTGGCCTAGGAACTTCCATTCGATACTTGTATGGACTTTCAATCCTTATATGAAATGTTGCTATATGATATCTATGGTCGAATTAATAAACTGGGATGAGATTAAAAAGAAGGAAGCAAGAGGGC
Source organism: bacterium (assembly GCA_014381105.1). Classification (GTDB taxonomy): domain Archaea; phylum Thermoproteota; class Nitrososphaeria; order Nitrososphaerales; family Nitrososphaeraceae; genus TA-21. Next base: position 2,154 of record JACMIO010000101.1, read on the forward strand.
TTGATGACTACGATTTAGGTGAGGTTCAAGACCTAAATGAACAATTTGTAGAAACAAAAAGAGGAGTTGTCGATAAAGATAA
>JACMIO010000102.1 GCA_014381105.1 bacterium
AAAGATGAGATTACTGTTAGACAAGAAAATTAGATGTCCAAAGTCAACAGCGTCCTTCTAATCAACATCTCTCGTTGGCTGACTAACTTAAAACAACATTTTCGCTTTATCTTTTCCTACCAACAATTCAGTACGAGGAACCTTGAGATGTTTCATTCTGATACGAATATCAACGTATTGAGTAAACCCAACTCTAAACTTCATTAAATCTAACGAAAGACAAGAATCAACACAGCAACCCGCATCCGTCCTAAATGGCACATGCTCAATAAGTTTTCTTGACAGACGCGACAAAGCAAACCCTTGATGCAATACAGGAATTATGGCATCGGAATTTTTTACTTTCGATAGCAACGATTCAATCTGTGCAATCTTAAACCAACGGTAGCCTTCATATGTTGCTGTGCGGGGCGGATCTGGAGGCGAGAAAGCCGATATGTTAGTATCGATATTGGTATCATCACGGCCGTTGTTATTGCACCAGCCAGATATGGAATCATACGACTCGTCATAATTTACTATTGCATCAACATTTTCTTGAGTCACAATAAGATCGTCGGGCAGGATCATAAAATGAGTATAGTCACTTTGCAGAAAGAACTCTCTTGCTTTGTTGTATGCTTCGTCTTGTGGAAAATATTTAATCCATAGTTTAGAGATCCCGTTTATCTTTTCCATGGCCTTGTAAAACTCTGGGATACTACGCGGATTGAAGATTACTAATAAGGGCTTCATTGCTATCGTCGCTAATATGTAGTTCAACCAAGTAGTTTTTTACTATTTCTCGAGAATCGTCAACGGAGAAAATTACATTAAAAACTAAATCATTAATTATAAAGCTTTTAAAATTATTTTTTGCTAGTTACATCAAATCCTTCAAATATTCATCACCATCGAATGGTCTTCTTTTTTACAACAGTTGCAATGAAGTTTAAAGCAATCTCTACTTATCTTATGATTGTATTGCTTACAAGTGCAAATACTATCAGAAAAATCTAAACTCTTATAATGACTACTATCGACGTTCATTTACGATCATTAATTACTGGAGAACAATATAAAACGTCTTTCCAATATGGTTGTGCGTTCGTTCGTTTGGGTTTCTAAGATAACATAGAATCAAAGTGATGATTATAAGTCATAAGAGCAATTTATGGTATGGACAAAATGAATGAGGATACTATCTTGCATTTTTACAGGATATTGGAAAATTCACTTCTTGAAAGCGATATATCCAAAATAAATGAAGAAGATATAGATGCTTGGTCGCAATCGTTCAAGAAAGTTGTGAGAGAAAGTAGAGAAAAAAGTGGTAAGGGAGTATTCGTCCCTTTTTTAATGTGGAAGTTAGGCGAGATAAGCCCTGTTGAGGCAAGCAAATACTTAGTTAGCAGAAAACACGATGAATGCCAAGTTAGTTATGATCATAATAATGTTGAATATATACTCTGGATGATGACATTGATGTTTATGTCTTGGTCTGTTACAAATCTTAAACGAAAAACGCAAAACGGACATTGTCAGAATATCGATCATCCACATGGATATACGAATCCCAGACTTTGTAAAGAAGGAACAATATTTCATCAAGAACTTTACAATGAATGTGTTAAAACTTTCAAAGATTTACTGATTTATTCAGATGCTCAACATCATTAATTCAAATTCAGTTTACTTTCAATAACTTTGATCAAATTACAAACCCTTTGGGCCTAAAAATTGAATCAAGTATGTTTCACAAAACTCCGGGCTTGGACCATTGGGTACTTAAAGAAAATTTATAGTAGCAGTTCGTAAAATATCAGAATCCCATTTTAGAACCGATAGCGTCACTGGTACCAACGATGGACTAGCACCGTTATCAGCACTCACCCCGACAGCCAAATATCTGAATCAGAGTTGAATTGTCCATCATGCAAGGAATACCAATTCATCTAAATGGTAACGCTGCTATAACAGGATGAATATTTGTACAGTGTCTCTGAGACTATGTAGGAAATGACGCCTTAGGCCTTTTTTTCGCCTATTTCACTTATAATTGGAACGTGTCTTTGGTATTAAAAGGCGAAAATCTTAACAATAAGAGCCAAGCAAATCTTACATTGCTCGAAAGTTTGACCATATTGGGATGTGTATATTTTTTTGGAGTCGATTGCAATAAGGGCGATATATCAAATGCTTGGAGTACATGGGTAGGGCTTGTTGCGGGAGCTGCGATGGGCGCGGTAATAACTTGGTGGGTCTACTATCGACAGAAAAAAATTTCAGAGAAACAGGATGAACTTCTAAACCACATTGCAGATCTAGAGGAGCGCAATAAAACCATTTTGAATAAGATCCTTAGTTTAGAAGAAAAAATTGAGGCTATGCTCAAAACATAAACTCTGGACTATAAGGTTATTAAATTGCGTAACAATATGCTGTTTGATGACCGAACCTGATAAGTTCAATGCAGTTAAGGATGCAACAGTGGCGATAGGTCTTGCCAACAAAGATACAAAAGACGTCATAAGTAGTTTTGGTACAGGTTTTTTCATAGGCGGAGAATACATTGTCAGCTCTGCACATATTTTTAGTCAATGTATTAAGTATAATGCTCAGCATAAGGATAAGAATAGGAATATGGAAGGAATGTATTCCGCATTCAATATTACCACGAAAGGAGATCAGTTAGAGCTTAACACGTATCACATAATAAAGGCTATCAGACTTCCCCCTGTTAAAGAAGTTATGGGATTTACAGGGTCAGTAGACCTAGATATAGGGATAGGAAGGCTAGATCGCCATTCAGATAATTTCTTACATATCAAGGAACCTACCCAATTGAAACTTTACGACGAGATTGTAATATGTGGTTATCCGAGTGGAAGAATATCGTTGGTTCTGTATAGAAATAAACTTGAAGATGGAATGGGAATCCATTTGCGCCCCATAATTCAATTTGGA
>JACMIO010000018.1 GCA_014381105.1 bacterium
TCAATGAATATATCTAGCCATTCCTCAGTCGTCCCACCGAACGCGTTCCCAAAACCATACCGCCAATATAGTTGCCTTTCTTGTATACCTTGGCAAATTCTTTTCCAAGGCCAAAAAAAGAAAGCAACAAATTACCTTTTTCATGGTAACCTGATTCAATAATTTTCATGCTTAGCTGGGTACTAGATTTGATAATTATCTTTCGCGCATCAGACCATTTACCACTCCATGAAATCATTTCGAAACTTCCAAAGTTTTTTGTGGAAACCTGATATCCCTCTAGCCGTGCATTGAAATCCATTTTTTTCTCCTTAGAATATGTGTTCATCCATTCAATGGCTCTATTCCCCATCCCTGCTTCAACCCCAAAATTATCAGTGCTAGCCAATAGTCTGAATTCTTGGAGGTTAATAATTTTAAACTTTGTAAATACCAATAATTCGAGTTCAAGAACACATAATATGGAAATTTGATAGGCAGTGGACCAAGATGTCAAAAACGAATGATTTAAGTAAACTAATGTGCTTGAATTTAATATGTCTAGTGAAGTCAATATTCGCGAAAGTCCCAATCATTTCATAGTTCTCGATGCGATATCAAGAGGAATGAGCAGTGTCGACAAGATAACAAAGGTGTCAAAGTTATCGAAATCTGAAATTGAATTAATAGTTAATGATCTTGTTTTTCAAAGATTGATAACAAGTAATGAAAAGAGAGGATTCCTTGGAAGAAAAAAAATTGAATTAAAAATTACAGAGACAGGTATGGATCTACTTGGAAACAAGAAGAAGGAATTAAAGGACAAGGTCCAAGAAATGCAGCAATACTACGATAATGGAAATAGAACCCAGCTTGAATCACTCATGGATTCAAATAGAGCGTGGATGCCCATGATGCTATTTTCAGGACTAATGAATATACTGTTTTTCACTTCAATGATGTCGTTCATGGGTATGGCAATGAGTCCTACGGAAAGCTCTCTTGCCGGAGGTAGCGAAGGCGGGAATGCGGACAGTGGATCTGCAGCAGCGGGTGAAAGTAGTTCTGATAGTTCCGGCGCTGATTCCCAGGCAGGAGCTGATGGTGGCGGATTTGATGGTGGCGGATTTGATGGTGGCGGATTTGACTTTTAGTCATTTCATCCACAAATTTAGCTTGAATTAAGGGAATCTGGCTAATTTTATGAAAATCAAAATTGCAATAGCCAGCTGAAATATTTTTGAGATATTTGGTTTGTAACTAGAATGGAATAGCTCAATCAGATTTATTTGGCATCTAATTATTACTTTTTGCTGTAAAACTAGACGCTTTGCTATATTTTTGAATTGTCTCTACAATCCAATTTACATCAGGTTTAGATCTAGCAAGGTGTGCAATCTTTATGCAGTCCCTTATGTCCTTCGATTTCATCTTGTGCCATACTTGTGAAGCCACCTCCGCTGCAATGTCTCTGCCTATTCCTTCTTGACCTAGCATGTGAATTGATATATCTTGAAAATTTTCAAAATTGTATTGTTTAAAGTGTAACACCATGAATCTAGAAAGTAAAGGAGTGAGCATGTGGTTAGTAGCATTTGAGGTAGCAAAAACCCATGTTTTCAACTGGGTATTCCTCGTCTTCATATGTTTTGTTTCAGCTATAATGCCAGTTTCCATAAGACTGAGAAGAACAGTTTGATCTTTTATTGGCATGTGTTCAATTTCGTCAATAACCAAATACCTGGGACGCTTTTCAAACAAATAGTTGACCATACCGGATTTGGTGCTATGTGTGCCTAGGGTAAAATAAGAGCGATCGAGTTTCATGCATCCAAGCATAAACAATGTTTTTGCTGATGCAGGAGGACCAACAAGCAATACATGTATCGGTTTTTGTGATTCAAATGACAAGAAAAATAATTTTTTTATATCTTCGTAACCTATAATATTATCAAAGAGATCATTCCCAGTAGATTTTTTTGGATTGATGTTAATGTTAGTACTCTTTTCAGTTACTTCATTTTTGATGGACATGACCTAATCAACATACACTTAGATCTCAGTGATTATAGACATTCCTACAAAATGTTGATGTCTAATTACTGTAATTTAGTAGACGAAAATTCATTACATGAGAGATATCTTATAACGAATGGATAAATTAACCGCCTGAACTATATTTCAATACCATCCGATTTTCATTTTCAAACTTATGTAGACAAATAGAATATACTTGACTAGAACATAGAATTTATTTTTGGTAAATTTCCTCAATCTCAACATGCGATATCGAATAAATGACATACTTGCTAACTATTAGTACCTATTATTTACGGTCCACTATTTAATTGATAACTACAGATAGCTCACTATTATTCAATCAGTAGAGTTTCTATCTGGACTTTTTATTAACAGTAGGAAATCATCTTGGTTAAACTGGGCAATCATCCTAACTAGGTAAATTATTATAGACATCATTAACCATCAAATCATTAATGCTTAGCAGCAAGAACCAAAAATACAAAAGTAAGTCGGCGAACAGATCCAAGGACCTTTTGACGGTAAGATGGGAAAACAATCAAGTAGTAATGATTGATCAGACAAAGTTGCCTGCTAAATTAGTTTATGTTAGGTATTGGAAATATGAGGACGTTGCTAGAGCTATAGAACGATTAGTTGTTAGAGGAGCTCCAGCTATAGGTGTTGCAGCGGCATTTGGAATGTCTCTAGCTGCTATTTCGAGCAAGGCAAAAAACAAAAAATCTTTGATTAAAGATCTAAAAACCGCATACGTCAGATTAAGATCAACAAGACCTACAGCAGTTAATTTGGTATGGGCTTTGGATCAAATTATGAAAGTAGTTTATTCAAAAAATGATGATGTAGAAGAAATCAAAAAGTCAATTATCCTTTCCTCTCTTAATATGGCAACAGAGGATATTAGCACTAACAAGCAATTGGGTAAAAATGGAGCAAAAATGATCCATGATGATGATGTAATTCTTACTCATTGTAATGCAGGTTCACTTGCAACGGTTGCATACGGTACGGCATTGGGTGTACTTAGAGCGGCCAGCGATATGGGTAAAAACATACGTGTTATTGCAACCGAAACAAGGCCCGTAATGCAAGGCTCTCGATTAACTGCATTTGAATTAAATCATTATGGGATAGATTTTAGTTTGATTCCCGATACTGCGGTAGGACATTTAATGTCTAGTGGTTTAATTAATCGAGTAATAGTAGGTGCAGATAGAGTTTTGAAATCTGGTCATGTCTACAACAAAATCGGTACCTATCAGGTTGCTGCACTCGCAAAAAGACACAGCATCCCTTTTTATGTGGCAGCACCCAGTTCAACGTTTGATTTAACAAGTAAGGTTAGCGACGTGGTCATTGAAGAGAGGAACAAGAATGAACTGTTGAAAATGGGCAATAAGTTATTGGCGCCAAAGGGAATCAAAGTGTTTAATCCTGCATTTGATGTAACCCCACCCGAATTGATAACTGGAATAATAACTGAAAAGGGCGTTATTAAACCTCCATACGAAGAAACCATAGCCAAAAATATTCTAAGTGATAGATAAAGTATTTAATCTCTAAGGATAATTTTAGTACTGGATGCCGAAGAGTATTAGTCAAGAACAAGTATATTCTGTATTACGGAAATGTATGGATCCGGAGATTCCTGTTAATATTGTCGATTTGGGCTTGATATACGGTGTAAACGTAAATGAATCTAATGATGTAGATATCGAAATGACAATGACAACAAGGGGATGTCCTTTGCATGATACGTTGGTTAGTGATGTTAAACGATATATAGGAAAAATTGACGGAGTAGGGAACATTAATGTGTCCATTGTATGGGATCCCCCATGGAATATGGAAAAAATGGAACCTTCTGTGAGAGAGAAGCTTGGTTTTGGAAAACCAAAGTTAAGATTTCAAGTAGATTATGAAAAGTACCAGCCTATGATGAAAGGTAGAAAAGTTACACAGGAGGATGGTTCGCTAATTCTCGAGAATGAGAAAGAGCAGAAATTTATGGTAAACCAAGCAATAGTTGATTTTTGGAATAGCTGTGATGGAACAAAAACAATTACTCAATTAGCAGATCATTTTTCATCCAAACTAGGATTGCCTAGACAACAAGTTGAGCAAGAAGTAGTTCAACTAGTCCAGCAATTACTTGAATCTGAATTGCTAAGACCTCAACAATAAAGATACAAATATTGTGTTCCAAAGATAGTATCATTTCTACAACATCTAAATGTCACAAGGTAGTAGTAGAATTAGGATTAGGAGATGGGCAATTGCTAGAAAAGGTGGTCAGGGATCGAAAAAGTACCCAAACATGCTACGTGGGTATAGAGATTGATGCAAAGCAAATTCAACTTGCCCGTGATAAGTTGAGAGAAAAAAACGTCTATCTTGTAAATGAATCTTTTGAAAAGGTCATTTCGTGTTTTCCTGATAATTATGTTGATGAGTTTATCTTTGTCCTCCCTCCACCAGAATATATCGACAAATCGATGGAGAGCCAGTGGTCTTCATTCTATCTAGACATCATCAAGAAATTGAAAGAAAATGGCTCCCTCACAATGGTAACAGAAATAATTAATAATCTACTTGAGCCTGTAACTGATTGTGAATTTGAAATATGGAAGAATTGGTTAATGAGCAAATTCACGAGTTTAGGATTTATTATAAAGGAAGCCTATGATGATAGTCCTAGATATTTTAGCTCCCACTATTTGGAACAATTTAGAGGAGATACTTCGAGGATAAAGATGGTTACTCTTATTCTACTAAAACCTCACTCTATTTCAAGCTAACCCACCCATAGTTTTTATATATTACTGTTATGTAGTAACACAATGTGATCGTTCATACAATCTCTTGAACAAAACATGGAATTGCAATTACTGTGGAGACATAAGACTGGATCCTGATGATTAAACTTCCTATTACAATAAGTACAAAAAGATTCTAGTTTGGTAATTTCATATTTAGAAAATGTATTTCCACAATTTCGTTTCTCCTTAAACCACCTTACATCCAAATTTTGTTTCTCAGCATAAGTCATAACAGTATCATAGGCCTCATAGAAGCCCTGGGCAAAAAATTCTCGATAAGATATCTTAATTTTGCTTTTTCTGCAATCTGCGAATGATACAATCCATTTTTCGTATGGAATGGCCTTTTTTTCATCTATGCTTGAAACGATTTCCCTTTCTCTTTTCTCATGTTTTTTCAATTAATACCAGTATATTCTATACATCAAAATATATTTTTAATCCAACCTAACTATTCACTTTTGTTGGAACATACGAATCAATATTGTGATCCTATATCAACATTTGAGAAGTTTATATGAACCCATATTAAACAATAAAAGATTGGACAAGACATGTGCATACTGCAGCAAGAATTTTACTGGAGAAAGCTGGCCCCACGTAGAAGGAAACTCTAATCTAGGTGTTTTGAAGATAGAGAATTTTTGCTGTGAAGAGCATAGAATTTTATTTTTGGAATCTATTTAGAATATTATTGGTTTACTTTCCAAATACTTGACCAAGGTTGTTCCGCATACTACCCAAGAGTCCCTTTCTACTTTCCTTTTTCTTAACGTGTTCAAAACACTTATCACATAAAGATCTCAGATTCGAAGGTCTGTTGTCTTTTAAAGAACCATTAACGTGTTCAAAAAAGGGACCATTACTTCCTCTAAATTTAACAGAACATTTTTGACATCTATGATGTGATCTTTCCAGGACGGTTTGTCGTATACTAAGGGTTAAGTTTTCATACTTCTTTTTATCAATATTTCCAGTGTCTCCACCGCCAAAAAATGACAATAATGAGTCTACCATAGAGCCAAAAATAACTTTTGCTATCGAACTTTCTAATTATATATAAAGAGGATAACAAAATAGGCCAAAATATCCACTTGAGATATGAAGGCAATTTTGTACTGAAGTCATGTGTGTCTATAGGTAATCTTCGATTGTCACACCAAACAAGTATAAACAGAATAATATTCTAGAGTAGATTTACCCTATGATAGAATTTCGATAGTTGAAGAAAAAATTATGAACCCTTTAGAAGGGTGTGACCAATTCAAAGGGTACTTCAAAGTGATCTAGTACACATTGAGCACCGGGCATACAGACCACTCCATATACAACAATATTATTACACTCTAAGTCACTTTCTCCATTTTGTGAATTGTTTTCACATTTGTTGATTTGTTGATTTTCAGTATTCACTTTATCATTCTTATCCTCATTTTCGTCATCTTCCGCTCTTACTTGCTGAATTCCACTGAAAATTGCAGTTGACACCAATGTTAGAGTAAGTGCCGATATCAGAATAACGGTCATACTAACGTTTTTCATTACATTGATTTTTTATCTATGATATATTAGAAGTGCGTTACAACAATTAGTAAAAAAAGGTGAGGATCTTGTTGCTAAATTTGAATGTGTTAATTTCTTCTATAACAAGATTTCAAAAATAGTTAATGCTACAATTTGATCAGAATTGAATTATCGGATTTAAAGTGGACCGAGTGGGATTTGAACCCACGGCCACCTACGTTTCCCCTGTAAATGACTAGGTCAACTACATGCAAGGCAGGTATTCTACCAGACTAAACTATCGGCCCTATAAACACTGTATTTTTTCACTTGATAATTTAAGTGCTTTTAATTATTTTCTGCAATTGAGTCGATATTGCATTACTAGTATTCACAAATTCGTAAGCACATGTAAATATGCAGTAGACAGTGGGAAACACCATGTTACTTCGCATAAGAACATTTATGAAAGGATTCATGTTGACGTAGATTTATTTGATTAACTAGTTAATTCAACTTGCAAGTAAAATTGACCTAATCAATTAGTTATAAAGTTGTTAAAAGAACCAACATGTTCTAATGTCCCAATTTAATAGATTTCAACCACTGGTCCTTCATAGTTAATGGAAAAGGACTCACTTTATCAACCACTCTATTAATGGGATAACCGTCCAATTTTTAAGGCGTAGATGCTGAAAATCAGATAAATTGCTAGCACTGGAACTTGATTTTCCAAATGTAAATTCTAGTTTGTACTAATCCAATTCCCAAAGTGATCGAAATACTTTTAGCACATGTCCAAATTATTTTGGATATGTCCGCTCTGTTGAAAGATCGTGTTTGGGTCATGTTATCAGAAGTGGCCAAAAGAGGGGTTTATCCCTTGCATGGATCCAGATTAGGAATATTCAGAATACCTATAGAAATAACAGAGCATTCTGATACAAGTGCCATTATTAACAGTCTAAAAAGTTCTGGCTTTAAGGTAGATTCGTATGCAGATCGAATCTACGTTACAGATAGATGGATTGAAACTGGTGTTGACGCGATAACCCAAAAAGATGTCGAAGCTAATTTAGAAATTACAGTTGAAATTGTCACAGGTGATGTTGTTGATATTATATATCAAATCAAACCCGTAGAATACTTTGGCGATCACTACTGGATTAAGAATTATAGACAAAATACAGATAACAGAGCAAAAATAATTATTGACACCATCATTTGGAATTCTAAGATTGGAGATAAATTACTTGATCATTACAAAAAATCGCAAAAATTATCCACTGAAGATTCAATAAAAAAATTGGATGAACTGACGCCACTGAAAAAGAAACCAGTGTCCAGAAATCCGGCTCTTGCTCAAGATGCAAAGTCCCAAGAAAACCTATCTCAACCAAATGTCCAGACAGACACTCCATCCATTACGCCTCCTCCACAAGCTCCTCCAGCAATGACTGGTGGGGACACAACAATTTCACTTACTGGAACTGGAGATTCATATTCAAAAGTAGAAGGCCCAATCGATCCTGAATTCAAATCAAAGCGCCAGGTGACAGGAGCCTTTCAAGGAATTAAGGTTTGGGGTCCTGTTGACCCGCCAGGGCAGCTTGGTATCTGGGGAACCGAAGTTACAGTGGATTTCGATATTTGTGTTGCTGACGGTGCATGTATCGAAGCCTGTCCCGTAAATGTTTATGAGTGGCTAGATACGCCAGGACATCCTGCATCAGAGAAAAAGCCTTTCATGATAAGAGAAAAAGATTGCATTTTCTGTATGGCATGTGAAAATGTATGTCCTCCGCAATGCGTAAAAATATTCCAAAAGGGCCA
>JACMIO010000103.1 GCA_014381105.1 bacterium
AAAACCGCATCTTTTGATACAAACATTTGTAAAATTGATATTCCTGTTGATAACAAAAGTGACCCTGTCGCCGACTTTATTTCTCCTCAATCTGTCTGCAACCATTGTAGTCATGATCATTTCAGTACCTTTTGTTAGCAACAATTCGACAGCTTGTTTTATCGAAATGTTTTTAGATTCAAGGGCCTGATTCAAAGTTTCAGAGACAACGGGATCTATATCCTTTAACATAGATTCAAAAATCAACTTAACTCCTCCTTTACAAGGCCGGAACTATCCGAAAGTGGGGTTATGTAGTTCCAAAGTTTATTTGGAACAAATTCTCTTTTGTTCAAGAGAAACTCTGGATAAATTGCAAGTCTTCCTCTAAAGTTATAACCTGCATTTTGAGTTGCCTGTTTAACATCCTTAATATCGGGCCATGGCGACTCTGGATTTACAAAATCAATTGTCAAGGGAGATATACCTCCCCAATCATTAATTCCTGAATTAATGTATGTCGAGTAATAGTTAGGACTAAGATTAGGTGGGACCTGAATGTTCATGTGGGGCATAATAATTCTTGCCAGAGAAACAGTTAGTAAGAACAAATCTTGTGTTGGAGGCATAAAGCTCCCCATTTTAGTATTATATTTTGGAACGTGGTTTTGCATTATCACTTCTTGGATATTAGCATACTTTTGATTAATTTCCCTAATTAGTATTAAAGAATCAACAATTTCTTCTAGTGTTTCCCCAATTCCAATTAGCAACCCTGTCGTTATAGGTATTTTTAATTTTCCTGCATTTTCAAGTGCTCGAGTTCTTGCTCTGGGATTTTTACTGGGTGCATATTCATGTGGCATGTTTTTACCTCCAAGTCGTTCACTAGATGTCTCCAGCATACATCCTAGGCTAACATTAGTTTTCTTTAATAGTGACAATTCATCATAGTTCAATGTACCTGCATTTGTGTGTGGTAACAGTCCAGTTTCTTCTAAAATCAAGTTACTGATCTGGTCTACATATTCTATCGTAGTTGAGCAATCATTTTTTCTTAACCATTCTCTGTATTCTGGATATTTTTGCTCGGGCCTTTCTCCCGTCACAATCAATGCTTCGGTACATTTCAGTCGTTTACCTTGGCTCGCGATATGTAAAGCCTGTTCCTTTGTGAGAATTGACAAATCAGAATCCGATAACTCTTTTTTGTAGGTGCAGTAAGAACATGTATCCCTGCACAGATTTATCAAATTTATGAATACCTTTCTAGAATATGTAATTAGATCATTTTTGCACTCATCCCTAATTGTTTTCGCTAGCATACCGAGAGATATTGTATCATATTTTTCTATAAGTTCAAGTACTTCATCTTTACTAATTGGAAAATTCTGTACATTTTGAACTATGTCATTAATTGTAGATCGATTGATTCCATCCAGCTGAGATTTCAATGCCCTAGTAATATTGAAGGACTTTATTATTAATAATTTGTTTCAAGACAATAATATGTATCGTGATTTCCTTCTACACACAATCCTTACCAGTATTTAGCCAAGTAGCAGAGATTGGCTTAAGTATATTGGATTATTTTCCACCCTGTTCATCTCGATTTCATAGATGAAATGGGTGCTGCTTTGTACCTACCAAGTAGCTCCTATCACGCCATTTTACCGTTCGATTTCCTTTCAAGGAAAAAGCAGACATCAAGAAACTCGCAGTTATTACAGTACATCCCAATACAAAACCAAGGCCATAAATTGATTTTTGTAACAGACCGAAACGAGATTGTACAATTGCGCAGATTAGAATTAGAATTATTGTCCATAAACAGACAATTTCCAAGGGTCCTTTGAGTGGATTCTCTGATAAATAAAGTAAGGAGAGAGGCAACGTTAGAAATGGTTCCATTAGAATAAAAAAAATAAAAGCTGTAACCATCATTGCCGATTTTTTCTTCTCCGTGTGTAAGGGTATGATAATACGACGCAATGCATGCCATAGTGAACGTGGGTCTCTGGCCCACAATGCCTCAACATAATTTTCACCTCTGACCAATCTTAAGTTCATTCCTTGTTCTTTTACAATCCTCCCTAGCGCGCCATCTTCAACTAACTCTCGACGAACCTTCTCATGTGTTCCAATTTTCTCGTAATTTGTTTTGGATATTAGGTAAAAACTACCGAAAAAGTAACCGATCTTGTTATTTGGATTATTTACTCGAAGAGGTGAATATCTTGAATGTAGAAATACAGAAAGAACGGGCAACGTGAATTTTGTAATTATATCTTGACACAAAAGTTTGGGTACTAAAGTGAGTGCATCTATTTGATCATGCATCATAGTATTGATTGAGGACGATAATACATCTGGTCTGTGTACAGTATCAGCATCAGTAAACAAGAGAATTTCTCCAGTTGATTTTTTGTAACCTTGAAAGCATGCCCAGTTCTTTCCAACCCAATCATCTGGTCTGGGTGGACACTTTATTGGTATCAATGTGTGGTTATTTTTGGACAAATCTGAGATAATTGAAAATGTATTATCTGTGGAGGAATCATCAACTGCGATTACTTCGTAGTTGTCATAATCTTGAGACAACAATGATTGAAGACACTTGGATATTGTTAGTCCTTCATTTCTTGCAGGTACAATAATGCTAACCATGGGTTTTGATTTTATTCGATATCTTGCTGACCATTCTAATTTGGGTGATTTTGAAATTGACCACGAAATTAAAATCAGAAAATATACCCAACAGGCAAGGATTCCAATATTAATTGCTAATATGATACCAAGTGGTACTAAAATAATCAATTGATATCGTTAACCTATTCTAAATATAGACTATACGATAGATACTATTCTGGATGATAACTAACTGCCCCCTATCAAATTAATAAATTCAGATTGTGCTGATTAGGCAGCTATAGTCGAATAAACTATTAAAGAATTAAACACCCAAAATCTGTTTTAGGAGAGCTCTATAATCTACACTTTCTTTACTGCTTCCCGGTGCAGGTAATTCAAAAATCAACGGAATTGGGCGTTTGGCTCTAATACTAGTCAGTTGGCTTCGGATTTCTTTTCCAATGTCTTCACTGATAAGAACAAGTCCTACATCGCTGACATTATCTAGATTATTGATTTGGTGAAGAGCTTCGGTGGCTGACTCAACCTTAACACCTTCGACACCGGCTAATTGAAAGCTTGTTACAAAAATTCTACTTCCAACAGCCATAATTCTCAATTTGTCTTACACTCCTAATCTCGTAGTTCTTTTTAATTCTTTGTATAATAATGAAGCAGGGAGATCTCGAATTTTTAGGACATTACAGATAAATCATGGTTTTTTAACTCCTTTCAACATTGTCTGAGAACCAGGATCTTAGGATATTGTATGTTCTGTTAGATGGAATAGGTGATTTGCCAAACCCGGATTTGGACGGTAAAACTCCATTAGAGGCAGCTAATACTCCCAATATTGATGTTTTGGCAAGAAAGGGGAAAATGGGTCAGGTAATAAGCGTTGGCGAGGGAATATCCCCTCAATCTGATATCGCTGTATTCAATATGTTAGGTTACGATTTTCAGGGAAAAAAATATGCCGGGAGGGGAATTGTAGAAATAATTGGATCCGGGGTTGAGTTCCGCGATGGAGACCTGGCTCTAAGAGGTAACTTAGCAACGCTAGATAACAGCAAAATAATAGATAGGCGAGCAGGTCGCGATATCATTAAGCAAGAAGCAAGTACCATTTGTTCATTTCTTGAAGACAATGTAAAATTTGACGATCCGGATGTCTCTGTTAAGATAACTCCTACGATTTCTCATCGTGTAATTATTAAATTTAGACACAATAAGAAATCCCTATCTGATAAAATAACTAATACAGATCCTGCATATGGTAAACTAAATGGTATCGGGATTGCTAAAACTGACATTGAAATTATGGCTGTACAGGAATCTGCATCAGAAGACAATACTGAGTCATCTATATTATCCGCAAAAATTGTTAATGAATTTACTAGGAAATCTATTGCTTTAATGAAGGATCACCAAGTAAATCTTGACAGAATTTCAAAAAGCAAGAAACCAATGAGTGTTATACTATTGCGAGATGCAGGGAACAGTGTTCCTTATCTTCAACCGATAAATGAAAAGTATGGGATTTCTACTTCCTGTCTTGTTGACATGCCCGTAGAAATCGGAATCGCGAAAATAATTGGTATGGATTTATTTTGTTCACAAAAAATTGATGATTATAGGCAAAAGGGAACAGAAGCTGCAAAAATCCTTGACTCGTATAATCTAGTCTATGTTCACATAAAAGGGCCTGATGAATATGGGCATGATGGCGACGCACTGGGTAAAAAGTCCAATATTGAACTAATAGATGAAAATTTCTTTGGCGTATTCTTAAAATCAGTAACTAGGAAGCATGTAGTGGTAATTTCAGGTGATCATTCTACACCTTGCATTAAAAAATCACATACAGATGACCCAATCCCATTATTAGTATCGGGAAATGGTATCAAAAGTGATGGAAGTCAACGCTTTACAGAATCTTGGGCAAGTAAAGGCTCTATGGGCACTTTGAAAGGATCCCAAGTAATTTCATATGTACTGAAAATGATGAGCACACAAAAGAATAATTAGAAATGTAATCTCACAAGATATTCATTGCTGTGTTCCAGTCAGGGTTATCTTGCACTGTTCGCATACCTTTTCGTCAATATTTCTCTCAAGACTATGATGTGCATCGCATATAATAAGTGAGTACCGCATATAATTACACAGCCCAATAAATTTTGAAAGAGTTTTTGCTGTATATGCTCTATTAGTTGAAAGATCATTGCTGATTTCTTTAATCATGCTCATGATTTCACTGAGGGACATGAGTTTTGAAATTAACTCGTTATCTCCACGAGTACCTCGCAGATAATTGCTTACTGCTGCTTGAGTAATTCCCAACATTCTAGCTGCTTCTTCTTCCTTTAACCCTTTTTCGATCACCAGCTCTTTTGATAATATTGCTCTTATCGCAGGGATTAGTAATTTGGACTCAATTTCTGATGGAAGTAGCATTAGGTGAGCCTAAATATAGCTTTGTTAAATATATATAGTTTCTTTCGCACATTTACAAACAGTAAAGATTTATCATACCTTTTTCGGTTCAGGTTTTAATAATTAATTTGTTATTCGGTATATTTGATTACGATTTCTAGAGGTCTGTTTCATTAAACGAGTTTAGTAATAGGCAATTTTGATCAAAAATTACATTTATTAATACTAGAATATTATTGACTAGAAATTGCAAAAATTCGACGATTTAGACATGAAAATATTGTCAGAACTTTGTAAGAATGCTAATATTTCTGTGCCAAGATTGAGTAAATTATTATCCACTAATTCGTCTGTACTATATAGTAGAATTAAGCGACTGTATAAGAGAAATTTGATCCAAAAATCCACCATAATTGTGAATGAACCTCTTTTAGGAATCAATGTAAAGGCCGTGGTTGGAATAAACAGAGATCCAAAATTAAAAGAGGAAATTCACACTGCGTTATTGAAAATATTTCAGATAATATCGATTTCTGAAGTAACAGGAAGGTTTGATATCCTGGTGACTATCAGTGCAACCACTCTGGAAGAACTCCACAATGTTGTCATTAAACAGATTGGGAAAATTGAAGGAGTTCAGAATACTGAAACCTTTGTAGAAATGCAAAGAACAGAGAAGGAACGTATTTTTACCGCATAACTATACTAATTATACCTCAAGATTGGTAGAAAATCATTGGCATTAGATTTTTTTTAAAGCTATTTGATAGTAACGCAATAAAATTGATTTTTAACGCATAGTCATTTCGATTAAGCATTTTTTTACTACATATTGCTCTAGGGCGTGTCAGAAGTATGATCTATTTGAAATGTCTACTAGCTAATGGATATTTGAGTATGAGTATCTTCGATGGTTAGCAATTCTCGGTATTGCATGATTTATCTTATCTGATTTGTCCGGTCATGACTTTTTTTGGCCAATTGTGAGTTTTGTTCATAATATCGATAGATTCAAATATTCCAATCTTGCGGTAAAATATGAATTTTTGTCTTTTGTACAACAAAAAGTATTGGAAATAACCCAAACTCTGAAACTTGCAAAAAAAACTAGCAAGGATGACTATATGACCCATCTCAGATTGGTGCTATTGGGAATTGGCATAGTAGGCGGAATTGCTTTTGTCATTAAGTTGATTGCAGAATTTCTAACCTTTAATGGAGAGTAAAGGATTATTTTTATACAGCAAATCGAATTTCGAATAAGATTAATTTACTAGTCGTAGTAGTCCTTTAGGGTAGCCAAATTGAAAAAAATAATAGGGACTCTTGGATCTCACTGCTCACTTCAGGTGTTAAAGGGTGCAAAGGATGAAGGTTTTAAAACTCTATTGATAACGGAAAAGAAGCGGTACCGTGTATACAAGAGATTTAATTTTATTGACCACATTATACTGGTTGACAATTTTAGAGATATTCTAAAGCCAGATATTCAAAAAAGATTAAACCAATTAAATTGTATTCTGATACCTCACGGTACTCTCATTTCTACCTTAAGTTCTGATGAAATAGAAAGTATTAACGTCCCTTTTTTTGGTAATAAATTTATTTTAAGATGGGAGGCTGATCGAAATCTTAAACAAAAACTGATGGTAGAATCAAAACTGCAAGTTCCAAGAGAAATAAATTCAAAGAGTGAAATTAAAGATCTTTGCATTGTGAAGTTACACGGAGCTGCTGGAGGTAAGGGATATTTCCTTACATCAGATCAAAGTGGTTTCGAAGAAGGATTCCATAAACTCTTGAATGATGATGTAGTTACTAACGAAAATGAGCTATACATTCAAGAATATGTGAAGGGAGTTCCTGTGTTTCTACATTTCTTTTATTCTCCAATCTCAGGAGAGATAGAGTTTATGGGTGTAGATAGAAGATACGAAACGGATATAGACGGTATTTCGCGAATTCCCTCAAAACATCAGCTAAATGTCCCAACGGAACCTACCTACAATGTAGTAGGAAATATCCCGCTAGTTTTAAGGGAATCCCTTTTGGAGGGAGTATACCAAATGGGTGAAAATTTTGTTGAGGCTTCTGAAAGGCTTGTTCCTCCAGGAATCCCTGGACCATTTTGCTTGGAAGGAGTGTATAATAGGGATGCAAAATTCATTACTTTTGAATTTTCTGCAAGAATTGTTGCCGGAACCAATCTGTATGTGTCTGGTTCACCGTATTCGGACTTTCTGTTTAAGAATAAGATGAGTATGGGGAGAAGGATTGCATTAGAGATAAGAAACGCATTAAACAAAAGAAAACTTGATGAAGTCCTCACATAGGAACCTAAATGTTCCCGTTGGAATTAAATTCATTGTTGAATAAGATCGATTGAATTAATCAAACCATATATTGGGTTTTTCAAAAAATGTTCCAAGCTTTTTTTATCGTTAATATCCATCATTATTACTTTTTCATTTACAAGTGTTACTGTCATAGGAACATCTTTCCATTCCAATACTCCATTAGTATATATATCAACATTGCATTTAAAACCTGAAGAATTGTCACTTTTATTTTTATACAAAATCCCAAGCCTGTCTTTGATGTCGTGATCAACTGACTCATTTGACACCGGCTTGTAAACAATTGTATGAAAATGAATACCTCTTCCATCAACCTCGATCATTGTAAAGTTGCTTTTGAAATAAGTCAAATTATTCTTTAACACATCAATCCTCCATTTTCCTCCTAGAAGATATTTGGAAGATGAATTGGTATTGATGTCCTTGACAATGGGTTTTGTACTATTTGACGCATCCTGCAAAAAAAGAATAGTATTTATCGTTCCTTCGGCGTTGAAAGACGAATTTGAAGTTTGATAAATAAGATCGGACGCATTTGTCATAAAAGTTTGTCCATAAGCATTCGAATCAAAATAATCATATTCACTAAAAATAAAGATTTGAAGACAAATCACAAGTGAGATCAAATTAATAGTTGAAATAATAAGCAGGTTGTGACCCCACATCATTACTCAAAATTAGAAATATAACATAACTTAAATTTTACACTAATATTTAATAATTTAGAAATTCTTGATAGATATTAAACTATGTTGTACTATCTCGAGTATGAAAGTTCTCAATATCATTTTGCTTACCCTTTCGGTAATCTTTGCGAGCATGCTAACTGCAACTGTTTCTGCTAGTTTGTCTGACGATTATTGTTACGATCATGAACTGGAGGATTCCCTTTGTTATGAAACCCAAAAGGCGTGCGAAATTGAGCGAAAAAATGACCTAATGGCAGAAGGTAAATGTTATAAGGCCATTATGTAGAAAATTTTTTAATATCTTTTGCGAATAAATATATCGGTCTCTCCGGACTGATGGGAGGACAACGCGCAACCTTTGCGGTTGTATCCATTCATACCTCACATCAACTTTGAATTAATTTAATAATTTATTGTACATATCCAATCGTCAAGTTCAACTATCAAGGTTTATTGTAATTTGATTATTTCATCCCATGTACCAGTTACCGAAAGCATATAGTATTTGCTTTGATCCGCTGATTCTAAGTGTATGATATCACCTGGCGTAATCTGAATTTGAAATAATCTGTTCAGGAATTGCAGGAAACTTGGCCCTGCTACTATGCTCTTTACTTCCTTTTTAAAGGGGTTATCATAGTACTCTTTCAAAGTATCCGCTAGTCCCAAACTACTAAGTTGTTCAACTAATTCAGACAAATCAACAAATTGTGAATTCCTCTTGTAGACCATAAGAATCGCCATTGTAAAATCTCATTATATATACGCTGCCATGCATATATAACACTTATCTGTTAAAGTGCGACTGCCAATTATTGATATTGTGCATGAGTATCGAGTTTAAGCAGTTTCGCTTTGCGAGTTGCTCGGTTTTGATATTACCAAGACTTATTAACGAATAAGTGATAACATACTTATTGTATAACTCTTGTTCGATATGCGGAAATGACTTCAACAATCTAGTTAGCGGTGTTATTTATTTAAGTACAGTAAAGGGAAAACTAGAATTCTGTTCAGATAAATGCTGCAGAGATTTCTTAAAGAAAAATTTGTAGGTCTACGCCTCTTTGGATTTAATACTTTTCTCTAAGTTAGTATTATTTAACGTAAAATAGAACGACCAGGATTGTCAATGAATTACGGGAAGAATAGAAGTTTGTAGATTTGAAAAATAAGACAAATAGCCATTAATAGACGTAGACGTAATAAGTCCTAGTGAATAAATCCACAAAATGTATTGAACAACAGCATGATCTGTGTGATGGAAACATAATAGAAATGATCAATAACTCCAGCGTAACGAGAATATGTGAATGTCAATGTCATGATTATATGTATAAACTAGTCAGTAGAATGCAGGCTGCAGATAATAATCAGTAGTTGTACCAACAGGGGTATAATGATTTCATATTTTTTTATCAAATATTTACCGGAGGTCTCAGCGTTTATTCGATAACAATCCTAGTAACTTTCTAACAGAGGATTCATAGCCATATTCTCGCAATATCCAGATCAAAGTAGATACCGTATATACGGGTAGAAAGTCTACAAATGGAATAAATTCAGCAAGGTTCATGATAACCGATACCTTACTTTTAGTTATCGAATACAACAACCCAGTTGTTATAACATCAAAGACGTCACCGATCACTGGGATACTAAACAGTGGAGCGGCCAAGTAATCTAGTGCGTCTGCAATAATTGATATACCTAGAGCAAGGGCAGCAGTTCTGAAACTACGATTCTTTTTCTTATTTGTCTTCTTTATGATCTCGTCCATGGTATATACGCCTAGTATCTAATAAAAGAACGAATAATAAAAAATAGTGGAGGCATAGTTCGATCTGTTTTTAGTATCGATTCTCGGATTCATATTCTGACACCTTCTGAATACCAATTACCATGAGGTTCTTCTCGAAAAACTATTATTACTTCTTTCTTATCAACTTTCAGGATCTGGCTGGCATTTTGAGTTATTGCTTCGGCCAACCTATCCTTTTCTCTTTGGCTCCTTCCACTGAATAATGACACAGTGATAATGGGCATAATATCATTTACGAATAAGAAACATATAGACTTTTGTTACCAAATAAATAGAATGTTGTTCATCAAGATTTTATGAGTAATAGTGACGCTTCTGAGGAGAATGTTAAATCTCCCTTTACAAATGGGAATGACGGCTACGAAGAGTATAGAAAGAAGGAAAAGATGAAAAAGAAAGAGATCCCACCAATTACAATAGAACATCATATGAAAAATGTAAATGAAAATGCCGGAATAGATGAAAACGATAATTATATTCATAGAAGAATGCAAGACCAAGAGTATAGGAAGAAGGAAAAGGTGGAAAATAAAAATGATCCCGAAAAAGAAGGCCTTAACACAGTTATCGGTCACAGTAAATATACAGTAGGCGGAGAATCCAAAGAAGTTCCAGCATCAGCATTAGATGAAAACGATAATTTTGTTCATAGAAGAGAACTGAATCAGCCAAAACAAATGAAAAGAGTAGAAAGAAGAAGTAAAGACGCCCCAGTTGATCTAAAGACGCACTAACTTACAGGGCAAGCGTTATCGCTAACTCTAAAGGTATAAGCGTCATTGAGTCAATACTGTAGTATGTCTGAAGAAAGAATAGGAGATAAGTTTCTTCGGAAACTCTATGAAAAGACAGTGAACAACGGGACAGAAAATATTGATAGGGAGGAGATAGGAAAAGAAATCGGAGTAATAGATGTGCAAATGGATAATCTGGTGGACGAATTGACTGCTGAGGGTTATATAAAGAAATTAGGTCGGACAAAAATTTACCTAACCGATGATGGAAGAAAGAGAGTAGAAATTTAAATTGGTATGATAACCATAAACTCATCTCTTAAAGTCAAATATGCTTGTAATTCGTTTACGAGGACTGGTAATGTTAACTAACTTTTGAGAGTCAATCCTGATGAAATTATAATTTGTCTGAAGGTTTATTCTTTAAACTAAGATTGACTTTCTTAGTTAGTTTATTTGCAGGAACAAGGATTCTATTTGGAAGAACTTTATCCAAAGATTGTGCAAGTGTTGTTAGTGGCACACTGTGAGCGGAGAATGACGAATTTTAGATTGGATATTCTATCAACTCTGCGTTAATAAAAAATAAGATTTTGTCTATTAAATCTCATATTCATTATCAAGGATGTTGTCTGTCATATTCTCCTGTTCCCGTCAGGGTGTCGTTTTGTGTGTCATACGTTCCCTCCACCCGGAAATAGTAAGTTGGATCTTTCTCCTCCGGATTAGATTTTGATAAATCGGGATATTCGCTAGAGCACTTGTATATGACATTGTTTCCTTCTTCAATTATATCTTTGACGCTATTTACGTCACAAGAGAATGACAATTCGTATCTTTCCGCAAATTTTTTCTGTAAAGTAGTAAGATCCTTGTTTGTCACATTGTCATGAATGTAAAAATATAGTGTGGTATACAAACGGGGATCAGTATCCTCAGGTTCCGGAAGTACTACATATGAAGAATATCCATCCTCCTCAATCTTACATTGATTTGACGGGCAAACTTTCTCCCATACTTCTCCAGATAGTTGTAAGTTCTTAGTGATAGGAGTTGTCCTTAACCCTTGTACCTCAAATACAAGATCGTTCTCCTGATTACTTTCTTCTTGTGAATACGCAGGTGTATTTGTTTCGATTGGAATTAAAAACATTAGACTCGTCATTAGTATTCCTGGAATGAGAGTTTTCATTTTAAACCTGTATATTACGAGTTGCTTAAAAAGCCTTATCTTCACTCCTTCCCTTATCCAATACTACTACAAATTTCCTTCCAATCGGACTTACAATCAACTTACAAAATCTGAAATTGTAGTTTTTTTGCTTTTCTTGCCTTGATGTCGATCACCTAAGTTAAACCTGGACTCTAATTCTAAGTCTCGACCTATTTTTGCAATATCTAGCACAAATTTGGGATTTGAAACGAATGGAATTCCAAATATAGGTATACGGATACTTTGGAATATCAAAATTAATATACTATCCCAAAATCAAAGAGACTGATGTTTCACGTTTCTGTTGACAATTATGGGATAACGGTGGGCACCGAAGATAAGACCATTTATCTTGATCCTAATAAACAGCCTAATTCTGATTTTATTTTCATTTCCCATGCGCATACTGATCACCTACACAAGAGCGTTAAAGAGAACGGTAATAAGATTATCACCTCACAAATAACTCACAAGATAGCAAAGCATAGAGGCTACAAATATGGTGATACATACGAGGAACACGATTTCAAATTATTGGATTCAGGACATATTCTCGGATCGAATGGGCTCCTAATAGAAGACGAGTTGTATTACACAGGTGATATTTCCATACGAAAAAGAGCATTTATGAATCCTGCCGTTATTCCCAAGGCAAAAACCCTCATAATAGAGTCAACCTTTGGTCATCATGATTATATTTTTCCAAAATTTGAGAGCACACTACATAAGGCCAATCTAATAATTTCTGAAATGTATCACCAGGGTATACCAGTAATCTTGTTGGGATATACTCTAGGAAAAGCGCAAATTCTAACAAATGTATTTAGACATTGGAAACCATTAATCATTCACGATTCGATACACGAAATGAACAGGATTTATTCGGAATTTGGTATCGATATGGATAACTATGTTACCTTCTCTGAGGCAGAAAAAAATAACATGTTGTCATCTCATAGTCCGTGGTTAATGATTGCTCCTATTGAATCATGCAAAAACGGATTTCTAAATTATATTAAGAGAAAATATGGTGCGCTATCCATTGGATTTAGTGGATGGTCTGTAAAACCTTATTACAAAAACGCAATGGGATTAGATCATTGTTTACCTCTGAGTGACCATTGCGATTACAACGATTTGATAGCAGTAGTAAAAAAATGCAATCCTGAAAAGGTATACACATTTCACGGATTTGCCGATGGATTTGCACGAGATCTAAGTTCGATTGGTTTTGATGCAGATCCACTTGTTTACTCTAGAGGTAAAGCCCGTAAAACATCACTGAAACTTGACACCTTTTTTGGCAAGTCAAGAACTTGAATAATCTGGTTAAATCTACATCCTTCAATTGTAGTATAGCGATCGGCTACCGTGAATCACTTTTTTTCTTGTTCTCTAAAATATGGAATTACCTTTTTACCAAAGAGCTCAATGTTTTTGAAATAACCGTCTCCCCAAAATCTAATGATAAAATGATTCGTTCCTGCTTCGATAAACCTTTCTAACATTTCGATTACATCATCTGGCTTACCCACTCCTATTGCACCCCTCGCCACATCATCGGGTACTTGCATCGCGGCCCGTTTCATCTGCTCCATCAATTCTGGCTTATTCATTGCATATTCTGTAAAGTACTTCCGGAAATCAAACTCTGAATCTTGTTGAATATTATGCACCTTCAATAATTCAGGTTTGTATAAACTCACCTTGACTGCGTTTTTCATCTTATTCCACGCTTCCTCCCCATCCTCGGTAAAGTAAACATCTACATCATTAGCGAATTGAAAATTGGTGATATCTCTACTATTTTTCTTTGCATGATCCTTTATGACGTTTGCATGGTGTTTGAACAATGCGGGCGTATAGCCAATTGGTATCCAACCATCTCCATAAATAGCACACAGCTCCAGTGTTTTTGGCGCTCCTGCCGCGATATAAACGGGTGGCCTAGGTTTCCTGATACTCTTTGCTTGTAAACATGCATTAATCAGTTTATAATATTCTCCATCATAATTTACTCTATTATCAGGATCAGAATCAAAGAGAGCTTCAATGACTTCTAATTGCTCTTTGAATTTAGTTACAGGTTTTTTGAATTCTATTCCAAAGTCAACTACATTTTGTGCTTCTCCTGCACCGATACCCAAAATTGCTCGTCCGTTAGTGAGCCTATCTAAAGTGATCGAAGAAAGTGCGATGGTCGAAGGATGCCTTCTAATCGCATCTGTCACACATGTTCCCAACTCAACATTCCTTGTGACTGCACCAATAGCCGCTAACAATAACCATGCATCATTTACAACCGCATTCTTCCACTGCGGTACGTTTGAATGATCCATAGACCATATTGAATCAAAATCAAGCCTGTCAGCAATTTGACATGCCGTCATTATTTGGATTTCATCCAAACCTAGTCTGGCAATATTTAATCCTTGGGTAAAGCCAAATTTAGTTCTCATTTTATAATGGAATTATGCGTTCATATGAGTATATAAGGTTTGGATGATTCGGATTAGGATAACTACTCACCTAATCTATTAGAAGATTTGAATCTGTTGACAAAACTTTTGTTTGAATATATATAAAATAGCATTATGTTGAAGTAGAATGTGAATTTCAGAGATTCTAAAAATTCAGTTCATGATGACAACGAAAAGACTTCAGTTCGATTGTTGGTTAATGGCAAGGTTCAGGGTGTGTATTTTCGGCTCAACATGCAAGAAATTGCAAAGAAAAATTCTGTATTTGGCTGGGTGCGAAATTTAACTGATGGGCGTGTAGAAGCCTTGCTTGAAGGAAATAAAGATGGTGTTGATCAGGTCATAGAGTGGAGTAAAAAAGGTCCCGAGAATGCACGAGTAGATGATCTAAAAATAGACTATTTACAATATGAGGGAAAATATGTTGATTTTGTAATACAACATGACGAGTCATAGCTTCACCATCTATTTCACATTAGATTAAAAATAAATCCAGCAGTATCAAAACTACGTAGCACAAAGTCATTATATTTTCAATTAATTGGTTTCAAATTTTGGATACTACATTAAGTAACATAGAAAAAAATGGAACAGTTGATAAAAACTACACGTTAGATCACTATTCAAAGTCCTACCATTACTAGCAGGATTATAGTTACTGACACAAGTATTGATGTAGAAATAAAGAGATTGGTACAAAAAAACTCACAATTTCCTAAAAATTGTGCATTGCAACCAGGTACAGAGTGTAAATATCGGATGAGATGTCTTGTTCTTTCTTGATATCAAGCTCGTTCCAATCCACTTTTATTCCATTCCAACCTTGCGTATGCCACTTCCCAATTGGTAGTGGTTGATGAATAATATTTTCACTGAAAGGATAAGGGTTTACGTATAGATATGGTGCTTCATAACTGTCCTCTCCTGGTGAGACACCAACTCCAATTTGGTCTTTGTCTCCATTGATAAAAGATTCAACTGAGAAATCAAAACCATGGGGCCACAGGTGGACTTGAGTGAAATGATCCCTCAACTTCATTCTGAACAATTCAAGACTCTTGTTGACTCTTTTTGCGAATGTGATATATTCAAACAAACACTCCTGTCGCAAAGTCAACGACGGCACTTTTGGCATATTTAGTCCATATTTAGTAACAATTGATTCCAATCTCTCATAAAATCCATCACAAGTCAAGTCAACAAAGTGTCCAATCTCATTATGAAAATACAGGAGCTCTCCTGTAAGTAAATGAATTTTTACTTCTGTCTTGTTGTTCAGTAAACCAGTAGTTATTTCATCATTTTGAAAAAAAAGTGCATCATGACCGTAATGTGGTATCTCTTCTATCAATTGTGACTTTATCTGAGAAATTATTTTGCATACTGTTTACAAACCAGAAATTCTCTTTAGGAACTTACGATTATCCATTTATTTTCTATAAGTATCTGTTAAAAACTATGATCTCAGGAACACTAGTATAGAATTAGCAACAAGTACAGCTTCTACTTAATCAGACTTTATCTTCAGGCTAAAAGCTAAAAATAGATTAGGGTGGATTTGCCCATGGACAATACTATAAACTTCTTCAACTGATGCATTTCTATTCAGCGCCAAAATAAGGTTATCTATGCCCTGCCCTAATTCCCTAATTGCACTAATCTTCATCCCCGTTGGAATAGGCATTAATCCAGTAGAATTCTCCAATTTGGCATCTTGTAAATAATTAGTAAACAGTATTTTCAGTGATTTAGCCTGCGCTACGGATGTCTCATAATTGGCCAAATTTTTGACGACTTTGTTTTCTTGATTTCCTTCATTACTTGCGGATTGATTATTAGACATTGATGTCATCTTTTCCATACTATGTTTATTTGCACTATCAGTCATGTTCGTAGCGGACGTTTCGTTCATCTTCATAATCATATCTACACTCATATTTAGCAAACCAGAAGCCATCTTAGGGTCAAGTCCAGTCGATAGTCCATATTCTCGAAGAGACTCATCAGCTATATTTGCAGAAACAAGCGCCTTGGTAGTCCAATTAAGGTCCGAGAGAAGGATGTCGTAATGATTAGGAAAAATTGAATTCTCGGTTATGTCCTTTCTGATGGAGGCAAGTTTATGAAATAATTCGTCCGCCCTATCTGAATGAATTGAATATGATGAATTGTTTGCGTATTGAGATTCTAAAGCTAGATTTTTTTCAATTTCAAATTGCTTTATCAATGTATACAGTACTGAACTATCATTCTGATAAAAATTGTGAGCATATAAAATAGTATTGTTGGATAAAGCCAAAGCAACTACAAACAGAACGAAATATACTCTAATATCTAACTTCAAATCAAGGTAACTATGGGCGTTACCAAATAATAAATGTGCGATGATCGTTTCAATAAGAAGAGAAAACATAGAAATTATTCTACTCGTCTTACTCCTACAAGATAATGTCCTGATTACTAGAACCTCAACTGACAGAATCTTGTTATAGAAAAAGCTTGATCTCAGTTGACTGACATTAATGAAAACTATTTGGAGTAATCTTTTTAGCCGAATATGGGTACAATTTCGTTGATAAATATGGAATCAAATCAATCTCCCACATCTATTAACCACATTGCTATTAGTGTTCCTGATCTAGATACAGGCATCAATTGGTATCAGGAAGTGATGGGATTTACAATTGTAAGAGGTCCCGCAGAACTTACCTACGATGATATCCACGTAGGTAAAGCACTTCGGAATATTTTTGGGTCCCAATTTAAGAGATTAAGAATTGTATGGATGACTTCAGCAAACAGTATAGGAATTGAGCTATTCCAGTTTATACAACCTGAACAGCTCGCGCATAAGAAACAAGTCGAATACTGGCACGGTGGAGTTATACACATTGCTGTCACTGAAATAAACATTGAGGCTTTATTGGAAAAGGTTACTAAGACCGGAGGAAGACAGATTAGCAATATCTGGGAACTAGACCCAAAAAACCATCACAAATTGGTTTTCTGTTCTGATCCATTTGGAAACATAATTGAAATTTATTCACATAGCTTTGACCAGGTCCATGCTAACCGATAATTCATAGGAAATTTGTTACCATAATCCATGTATTTGCAATTTCAAATGACAGCTTCTGATTACATTTTTCACCAACTTATTAATAATAATCAATTATTGTATCTTACAACAAGCCAACAACAGCATTCCTTCAGTCGACAGTTAACACACTCAAGTGGTGACATGCTTCCTTTACAATCCTCAAGAGTACATCCGCATTCTGCGCATTTCAACAGGTTAATCCTCATGAAATACTATGATAGATAGACATGATGAAGGATTATTCTTAAAAATTTGAGCATAACAATGGGTAGAACAACTATGCCAATTCAATAGGTCTTCCGGAGAGAATAACTATTGTTCTTTCCTCAACCATCTATCACCCTGCTTCTTGTATTTCTTCTTAACTGCCGCCCAGGCTACTTTATGGGCGGCTACTTCGGCGCTTTGCTTCCTACCGCCTCTTCTTTTTTCTGGATCTTGATATTGTTATACTGCACTATCATGGGTCTTCTTGAAAATGTGTTGAGCATATACTGGTAAAGAATCAATTTGTTTTCTGGTTCTAGCCGATAGTCATGTATTTCGAGATCCCTTTTTACTCGAGGATTGTTTATTGGGCATTTTCTATTATTATGGATAGGCATAATCCTATATATCTGGAATACACGGTGTGCATGCCATGCTTATTGCTAAAACTAGGACAGCATTGACGCAAACATTTCTCATTGCTTACCTAACTGGGATTCTATGGTTAAGAAGAAATCCCCTTTCCTTGGTTTTCTCTGCGATAAGTCCTTTTTCTCTGTTATTTGTTCTATTTATCATTAGTGACGGCAAGTACTTACCACTCTCTATCACGGGAAGTTTGGTAATGGCATTAGTTGGATATGGCCTATCACTCGGTCAAGATATCTCCTTTTACAAAAATGAATACAAGATTCAGGATCTCTTTGTCGCGTCACCAGTATCTCCAATTACTTACATGGTTGGTCTTGCAATTTCACAAATTCTTTTCGGATTACCTGCATTACTCGTCTTATTGTCATTGGCCACTTTGTTTCTTTCTTCTTTAATTTTCCTTCCTCTACTGATTATCACAACGTTACTAGTATGGGGCTCTATGTCTTCTATGGGATTCTTTCTATCTTCACACATGCTACATATACGCAATGTTTCACAAATCATATCGTTTGTTAACGTGATTTTATCTATCCTACCACCTGTTTTTTACAGTATTGAGAGGCTACCTATCGAGTTGCAATATGCTTCCTATTTTGTACCAACTACACATGCATCTTTGATGATTCAATCCACGATGGGATTACCTACACCGAAAGAATGGTCTATTGAATTAGGACTTTTGGTACAGGTAGCATATCTTGTAGGTTTTGTGATTTTGGCTAAAGTTAAGGCAGTATGGCGGGAAAGTTGATTTGTCAGGAACTATTACTTTTTTTTGAATATGATCTAGATACAACCGATATATTATAATTCGAGTTCTGAATTGGTGTATTTAACCTGTTACTTTGGACAGAACCATATTTTAACAAGATATACTTGACTTTTACCGGTCGGTATTAATTACAGGATATGTTCTTCTATTAGAGAAACTTGATATAGTATTCCCATTGATTTTCCATGATGATGATGCGATATGGGTAGGGATAGAGCAGATTAATTAAAAATCAAATATAATAATATTACCTAAAAAGTATCGCAAAGCATTTAATATGAATTAGGTCGTATTTTCCAAAAGGATAAATCTAGTTAGAATAAGTTTGATAAATTATGGCAACAGAGCAGCTGTTCATCAGCGTAGTTATCATTTTGGTGGCAACACGCTTACTTGGTGAGTTCTCTCAAAGACTCCGGTTGCCTCCGTTGGTAGGTGAATTGGCTGCAGGAATAATTATTGGCCCTTATGTTTTAAAAATAATAACTCCTGATCAGAGTCTGAATGTAATTTCGGACTTAGGAGTATTCTTCCTTATGTTACTAGCAGGCTTACAGATGGACCCCCGAGAAATAAGAAAGGCTGGATTGCGTGGGGGTATCTTGTCAGCAATAGCATTTTCACTGCCTTTCTTAGGTGGTTTTGGAATAGCCGCTCTTTTTGGACTCGGAATGCTTCAATCAATGTTCGTTGGATTATTATTGTCTATAACTGCTGTTCCAGTCTCCACAATTGTTCTAATGCAATTCGGAATATTGGAGACTAAGGTAGGCAATACTGTAATTACTGCAGCTGTAATTAATGATATTTTCTCCCTTGTGGTATTATCAATTGTGTTACAACTTCACGGAGCCAATGGCGCACCGGTGAATATCACGGAGACGATGATAAATTCTGTAATTAAGATCTTGTTGTTCATAGGTGGAATATTTCTTATTGATATATTATTTAGAAAAGCAAACGCTTGGTTTCAACGTAGAGGTACCTACTTTTTTGAAAAACTGCATACAAAGGAAGCTGCGTTTGGTATATTACTCATTTCTACCATTCTCGTTTCTGTTGTAGCACAAGTAGTAATAGGTCTACATTTCATTATAGGAACTTTCTTTTCAGGGTTAATAGTCTACAAAGAAATAATCAGGAGAGAAAACTTTGAACGAGTCTATGGAATAATTTCTGCAATATCCTTTGGATTTTTTGCTCCCATATTTTTTGCTGTAATAGGAATAAATATCAACATGGATTCAATCGCAAACAACCTTCCATTTTTTATAGTTCTTGCAATAGTAGCAGTCGTTACTAAAGTAGGGGGAGGTTATATTGGTTCAAGGTTAATTAAATTCTCAAAGGACGAGAGTTTAGCCATAGCATTTCTCATGAATGGAAGAGGGATGGTGGAATTAGTAATAGCCTCACTAGGCTTTACTTCTGGTATTATTGATTCAACTATATTCTCAATTACGGTAACAATTGGGTGGGCAACAACAATTTTGGCACCAATACTTTCAAGACCCTACGTCATGAAAATTAAATCTCAAACAACAGATAAACCTAATCAGTAACTATTCACGTTACTGGCTACTACTTTCCTCTGACAATCCTATCCACCCATATCCTTTGACCTCTAATTCTTCAGATAACTCTTTACCTCCAGATTTGATAATTTGTCCTTTTGCCATAACATGCACTTTGTCAAGTCTTGACAAATACCTAAGAATCCTTGCATAATGTGTGATAATCAATATTCCGGCTCCTGTTGATATTAGGATGTTTATAGCCTCTCCAACCGCTTTGATTGCATCTATATCCAATCCAGAATCTGGTTCGTCAAGAATGGCAATAATTGGTTTGAGTACGAGCATCTGCATAACCTCGGATCTTTTTTTCTCTCCTCCAGAAAAACCCTCATTCAGATATCTGCTCAAAAACGTTTTCTGGAGACCAACGTTGTCTAGATTCTTTTTGAGATACTCATGAAATTCCTTTACTGTTAAAAATACTTCTCTATCTTTCTGTTTTCCACTCAGACTTTTGTTTAAAATATTGTAAGCGTTCCTCAAAAAATGACTATAACCAACCCCTGGAATCTCTGTAGGGTACTGAAAACCTAAGAATAGGCCCCTCTTTGCTCTTTCCTCCGTTGACAAATCAAGTATGTTTTCGCCGTCTACGATGATTTTTCCTGATGTAACGGTATATTTTGGATGACCCATTATCACATTGGCCAGAGTGCTTTTCCCTGAGCCGTTTGGGCCCATTATCGCATGAACATGACCTCTATCCATCTCGAAACAAAGGCCATTAAGTATTTGTTTACCACTAATGTTTGCAGACAGGTTTTGTATCTCTAAAAAGGCCACAAATTCTCTGGTTTTCAAACATAATATAAATATTGAGTTACTTTATTCAAAATTTAAATTATTGATGTCGTATTCTATACCAATTTGTCGAGAGGCATATTCATAGGCAGGTTTCAACCATTTCATATAGGTCATATTGCAGCGATCAAATTTGCCTTCAAAAATGTTGATGAATTAGCAATTGTTGTAGGTAGCGCTCAGGCAAGTTACGAGTCACAAAATCCATTTACTGCCGGCGAGAGAATATATATGATAAAGGACTCCCTGAATGCAGATAATGCGATAGATTGCAAAAAAACTTTCATAATTCCTGTTCCTGATACAAATATTCATTCAACGTGGACTCATTCTGTCGATATGTTGGTTCCAAAATATGACGTTGTGTTTACTAATAATGCATTTACAGGTTACCTCTTCACCCAAAGAAATATTGCTGTTACTGAACCAAAATTACTAAATCGAAGTGAACTTTCAGGAACCGAAATTAGAAGGAGAATGATGAAAAATATTAAATGGACTCACCTTGTTACCAAACAAACCCAAAGAGTAATCCAAGAAATTGGTGGAGTTGAACGTTTGAAAAAAATACCCAATTTATCACATCATAAGGACTAAGTCTCAAATTTGAGCGAATTATTCATGAATAACTTATTCAAATTTAAAAACCTCAATCATGGATATTGATAAATATTTCAAAAACGACACCAAAATAATTGAAAGTCCATTCACTGTCAAAGCGAGAGATACATGACATCTCGGATCAGATTGGCAGATCTTGGCCAACAAATTCAATACTCCCCATCAAGAGTCTCCAGGCTTACGTATTAGATGAAAATAAGCGACTCCTTGTGGGAAATAATATAGTTGCCATACAATTGGCACCTGATCTCGTGATTCCTCATTTGACGCAGCATGAAATTTTGAATCATTTTGCATCGGTTCAGGTTGACATGAATGCAATCAAGTTTGTTTGCAATGGTGCTAATATCATGAGGCCGGGCATCACTGATTTTTCTGCATTCAAGGAATCAGAAATAGTACTGGTAAAAGATCAAACTCATAAAAAAGAACTCGCGGTATGCATTTCCATTGTGGATGATGAGAATGGAAGAAAAATGGAAAAAGGGGTTGTATTAAACAACATACACCATATTGGGGATGAGTATTGGGAAATGAAAAAAACTATCAGGACATGATTAAGTTGACGATTTTAGAAAATTGGTGATTTTGAAAATATTTTCAAAATCATAGACCAAGTGATTCTTCTTCTATCCCCTTTTTAGTTATCGTCAAGACATCTATACCATCGCCGCTTGCAGAGTCTCTTTGTATTGACGACTTTACTGCCTTAATAGCAAGTTTCTTGGATGTATCCTCCGACATGTTTTTCTTGTACTCAGCATCCATTATTCCCAACGCCATTTCTGCTCCAGTGCCTACTGCTGCATAGTTATCGGGAAGGAGTGAGCCCAAAGGATCCAATGTATAAATTTCAGGTGTAGTTTGCACTCCTCCAACAATTACCTGGGTCAGTAAAGGAAAGTATCTTCTTTCGAACATAATAACTGACATCAACTTCGCGACAGAATTTGTAGCCATATCTCTTCTAGTTTCCAATTTTCTAATTTTTGCAAGAGCTTCAACTTGTCTTGTCAGAACTTGCATGTCAGCTACCATACCTGCGCATGCACTGGCAACTTGATCAGTTATCGTGAATATTTTCTTCGTATTCTTATTTACCACAAAGTTTCCATAGGAAATACGTTTTTCAGCAGCAAGAACAATACCGTCTTGATAAGTTATACCTACCGCGGTAGCACCTGGCATAAATTGAAACGCCATATGATTGGTTAGTAGTGAATGTAGTTAGATTTAGTCGTTTCGTCTGTTCTCAGATAACCTAAGCAGAGTTAGTTATGACAGCTCAGGGTACTTTAGTCAAAAATGTATCGTGAATCCTTATTGCTTCTGAAACCAACCTATTTTGCAATTCCAATGCTTCCTTCCCTTCTGGATGCCTAGTCTCTGCTACAGCTTGTGCTACAATATTCATGATGTGCCGCAAAAGGAACTCATCTCCTCTTAATGATTCAGCTTTGTATGTTGGATTTGCCTTGTTTACAAATACTACATTCTCGTTTATGAAGCTATATCTTGAATCGGTTTCATCTTCGTAGGGAATGATCTTGTACCCGACTTTTTTCAATGCAAAAGTTTTCTTCATTAATGGCTTTCTTACCTGAGTTGCAACTGTTACATTTTCGTAGTTTTCCATGTCTGGGCTTTGCCCACTGTATAGATAATTGGGTAGAGTATTATCTACGTCACCTAATGTCTGCTTATTCTTTCCTTTTTCAGTTATTGTACCTCGTGTTCCTTTGTTTTCATTCTTGGTAAAGTCTTTGTATTCATCGTCTATTGATTTGTCAAACAAATTATCTTCCGCGGGAATGGATGATGCCTTTCCAGTAGGTTTTGATACTATTTTTTTTGTTTCAACTGTTTCGTATCCTTCTATTTCTTCCGAGGGTTCTAAAATTTCAAATACGGCTTGACCAAGTACTTTATCAATCTGTCTGTAAATTTTTGATTCTTCTCGAGTTACAAGAACATCTTCATAAAGTGTAAGACTTGGGATGACCGTATCGACTATGAACTTTTTCATCAGTCCTGAAAATTTCTCAAATTCCTTATCTTCTATTATTGCAGATTTATCTGCAAATCTAGATGTTAGTGTATCGCATCTTACAAATCCAGTCACTCTAGGTATTTTGGAGTCAAATCCAAACAAGGTCCTCATTACTATATGTCCTCCTACCATGACTGCAATTCCTCTCTCATCTTCAGTTAGCGGTCGGCGAGCTACAGTAATTTCACCAACTATGCATCCCTTGTCAAGGTTCAGGGGTATTCTATGACCCTGTATGTCGGGAACTCTTATCAACTGAGCATCAGTAGAGCTCCATTCTTTGAATCTTGATGATCTCTTGATATACACCTCAAAAAGTGGATGCCTGAGCACTGCCAATTTTCTAATTTCCTTTACTAGTCTTAACTCATCAACATATGATTTGGCATCACTTACGATTATCTCAGTTCCATCCCTTGACAAGCGCGCTTCCCTGATTTCGCGTAAGTTGGATTTACCTCTAAATAGATCATCTAATGATTTTGTATCAATTAGAAATGATTTATGATAGTTACCCTTTCGGGTTCTAATTTTCATTTTTTCATATGATGTCAGAAAAGATAGTCTTCCTGTTCCGTATCTTCCTGTTCTAATCCTCTTTAACTTGGGCGAAACAGAATCGACTTTCTTATGTGGTGAACCAAGAAGCAAGAATTTCTGAATCTCGCTTTCATCCATTCCCGCATTATCTTCAATTGAAATGGAGTTATCAGAAAGGATGGTTATTAGAACTCTTGTTGCGTCCTCATCGAAGGCGTTTTCAACCAATTCCTTTACAACGTCCGCCGGAGAAACCCATGTCTTTGTAGCAAATTCCTTAAAGAAAGATGGATGCACCTTTAGAGCGATTGCCATGGTAACTATGTCTCAATCTCTCACCTTTATCTATTACTAGTTTGTATTTTTATCAATCTCAAAATATTCTTTTTTGAACAATAACGAATAATTGAAACAAACTTGGTAAATTACTTGACACCAAAATTTGAGGATGTTGTTACTATGCTAAAAATTAAGCAGACTAATTCCGGTTGGCGAAAATTCAGTAACGCCAAGTAGTAGATGAGGTGCAGAACCACTGGGTGTCGTTGTTAACCAAATCATAACAGCGGGTACTGCTGCACATGCGATTATTGTCAACAAAATAAGCCACACTGCAGTCATTTTTTCAGCCATAGCATACGGATTTAATAGAAGATATATAAATTTTCAAATTTGGTAACTTGTATAAGAATATAAGTCGCCACATAGGCTTCAAATTCTTGCTGAATGAAGTTACTAGAATATCAGGGTAAGGAATTATTTACAGAACATGATATTGCCGTTCCAAAGTCATATCTTGCTAGAAACCAATCTGAATTGAACCAAATTGCAGACAAGCTGCAATTCCCTGTTGTACTTAAATCTCAATTGACCGTTGGTGGTAGGGGAAAGGCTGGCGCAATATTGAAATGCATGAAATTGGAAGATTTGGTCCCGAAATTTACGGAATTGTTGAATAAAGAGGTTAAAGGAGAGCTACCAAAAGTGATCTTAATTGAAGAAGCTGTAAACATAGACAAAGAGCTTTATCTTTCTTTGTTCCTAAACAGAGGAAAAAGGAGTTATTCATTAATTTCTTCTGCTCAGGGAGGAATGGATATTGAAAGTGTGCAGAACAAGGTAATTCAGGACATTTCAATTACTGGATTGACGCAATCAGACGCAGAAAACATTGCCAAAAAATTAAATCTTGACGGTGTAACTGCAAAGTCATTTTCAAATATTGTAATAAAGTTAGCTAAACTCGTTAGAGAAAAGGAAGCGGAGTTGGCAGAGATCAATCCCTTGGCCATATTAAAAGATGGAACTTGTTTGGCACTTGACTCAAAAATCATTATAGATGATAACTCATTGTTCAGACATCCTGAGTTAAGAAAATATGTCCAAATTTCTGAGTTGCAAGAGCAAGCCGAAAAGAGTGGATTTTCATTTGTTGAGCTAGATGGAAACATAGCAATAATAGGTAATGGCGCTGGTCTTGTTATGTCCACATTGGACATTGTAACTGATGCGGGTGGTAAGCCTGGAGCCTTTTTGGATTTTGGTGGAAGAGCTACTACTGAAACAATTTACAAGGCATTAGAAGTAATTAGTAAAATGTCAAAAATAAAGGCCATTTTAGTAAATTTGTTTGGCGGTATTGTCAGAACAGACCTGGTGGCTCAGGCTATACTTAATGCATATCAAGACGGTATGATCAGTGTTCCAATTTATGCAAGAATCTCGGGAGCAGAATCTGAAAAGTCAAAAAAAATGCTTTCTAACAGCAATGCAAAGCTATATGATACAGTAGAGGAAGCAATTTCATCACTAGTCCACTATAAAGAGTTGAGCAAATAAATGTCCAAGAAATTTGATATTTTTGATATCCTTGTAGGTAAACCTAGTGATACTGACTATGGTAATAAACCAGTCATAATTCAGGGAATCACTGGAAATTTTGGTTCTGTTCATACAAGGTTGATGAGGGAATATGGTACCAATATCGTTGCAGGAGTAACACCTAACAAGGGAGGACAGACATTTGAAGGAATTCCTGTTTTCGACTCCGTAAAGGACGCTAATAAGGACTTTGGCGCAAAGATATCTGGAATATTTGTTCCAGCTCCATTCTTCCTTTCTGCAGTAAAGGACGCGGTTAATAACGGAATAAAATTACTTGTTGCTATTCCAGAACATGTTCCAGTACGTGATGCAATGGAAGCCCTAGAGTACGCACAGACTAGTGGTGCTAGGATAATAGGTCCTAATACTCCAGGTGTTATTGTACCATCCGTAAATAAGATAGGGATTATGCCGTCTCAACCATTTACGAAGGGAAGTACAGCAGTCTTTTCTAGGAGCGGGACCTTGATGTATGAAGTTTCATATCATCTGTCAAGGGAAGGAATAGGTCAACAAATCGCATTGGGTATAGGTGGAGATCCAATTAACGGCACAAACTTGATAGAAGCATTTGAGCTAATAAGCGATCGGGATGAAGTTGAATCAGTAGTGGTAGTTGGTGAAATAGGAGGAGATGCAGAGGAATCACTAGTCCAGTACATCGAAAAAACAGGTTTCAGTAAACCAGTTGTCGCGTACGTAGCAGGACGTTCAGCACCAAAGGAAAAAAGAATGGGACATGCAGGCGCAATAGTTTATGGAAATTATGGCTCTGCAGAATCTAAGATTTCTAGTTACTCTAAGGTCAATATTCCAGTGGCCAAAAGACCTGCCGAAGTACCAAGCATTCTACTAAAGCTGATGAAGTGAACAAATGTTAAATCTACGGCATAAATTTACATACTTATTTTCCTATTTTTGGTAAAGCGATAGCAATGAAAATAACAATATTGATATTTCATCTCATAAATCATAAATGAATAATAATGGTAAATGGTACATTCCCCTTCAGATTAAATTGAAATTTTCAGAGTTCAATATCATCATTGTTCCAACAATACCAAGATCTAATAATTTAAGCTTGAAAATCCAAGGTGAGATTTGAATGGTACAAAACTACTTGGTTCAAGAATTGCTGAAACTTAAAAATGAATATCTTGAAAAAATTCATTCATACAATCATATTAGAGAGTTTTTACCAGCCACGAGTAATCAAAGTCTTTTTGACAAATCACATTTAGAAAAACTACATACCTTCTTTAAGCTTAATAAAATCTATTACAAAGAGGAGAGTTTGGTCCTCGGAAATATTCCATGCATATCATATGAAGGTGATATCAATCAATTTTGGCTAAGTTCGAAAAAGTATGATACAAATTATCAACCATTCCTTCCAACATGGGTACTCTCTGCATTGGTAATGGTCCAAGAGGCAAAAGATTTGGGATTCGAAAATATAATTGATATCGGGTCGGGTGATGGGAGGTTACTGTATTGTGGCAGTATAATCGGTCTTAATTCCATCGGGGTAGAGATAGATAAAGACTTATGCGACCTCCAAACTAAGATATCTGATGATAGTAACGTTAAATTTCGGGTAATTAATGGCGATTCGAATTCGATAGATTACTCACAATTGGCACTAGAGAATACTATGCTCTTCGTTTCGGCTTTGCCTGAATCTGGTGAAATGATATCATATGGAATAACAAATCAATTCAAAAAATATATGGATAAACTGCATAATGTGGGTATTACATTAATGGGAAGCCAAACGTATAGGAAGTACTCACGGGATAAGTCTATGTGGGGCTGGGGAAAATTCATAGATGATTGTGAGTTAAAACTAGTCGAATGTTTGAGTCTGCCAACCTCATGGACGCTTGATGAAAAGAAAGAAACTCCATATTTATTCACGCTTTTCAAATAACGATACCGATTCTCAGCAAGCATTTTGAGCCCAAATAAATCACAACAGGAACCTCTTTATTGCATTTTAACAAACTTCAGATTTACCATCTAACTGTACCTTGTTTTCTGTTGTGCTCATAGTTTGATTTTTGAATGATATTGCTTTCTTGAGATGCAATAACTTATTTTGGTACGACGTTCATATGGCATCAGGATCAGATATTTGATGGAACCCTTGTCAAGACACATGGTATATCTGGAGAATGAAAAATACCTTCCCGAGGACGCAAATTCCATTCTTTCTTTGTCCAGAAATATTTTACAAGATTACAAAATTATTATTAGAGATGCAAGAGTTGCATCTCACTTTCTTGAACTTGATATGAGTATCCCTTCTTCAGTAGATCTAGAAAAAATAAAATCAAAATTAAGCCAAATTGGGACCATCATTGAAATTGATATGATTGTTGAAGGTGAATTAGACAAAAAAGTATCTCTAGAGCTTGCACGTCAGCTATTCAACAACGAGAAATATTGGAAGACCCATGAAATTCTTGAAGGAGTATGGAAACATACCCAAGGTGACGAGAGAGCCCTGTTAAACGGTATAATTCTTGTTGCAGCAGCCTTAGTGCATTACCAAAAAGGAGAACCTGATATATGCATTTCAATAATGAAGAGAGCACTAGACAAATTTCATAGTGCATACGGCCATTATCATGATATAGATGTGGACTTATTAAAAACTCATGTAATGAATATTATCAATTCGACCAAGATCTCAAGGTTTAGTATCTAAGAAAATGGATCAAAAATATGCCACTATTTAGAAATCAACATTAGATAACGAACTGTCATGTTGGTTTATTTAGATTGTTTATTTCTTCTTTTTCTCATTATGTAGGCTGCTACAATAAGGCCTGCAAGAATCGTAACCAGGATAAAAAAGGTACCTTCATCTCTCACCGTACCCTTTGGCAATATTGCAAATAATGTGGCTGAAAGAAATGCTATCAATTTAAATCAATCATACTAAACTGGTTGTGGAAATTAAAGATTTCTTGATTGTAAATAATAATAATAAGGTTCTGTTTTATTGTTATTGTATTGGTAAGTAATGATGCATTAATTCAAGATAAACATAAGGTTGGGCTTGAAATTCATCAGCAATTGGATTCAAAGAATAAACTATTTTGTAATTGCAAAATAGCAGATTCTATTGAACATGATTTTACCTTTAACAGGATCCTACATCCGACTCAGAGTGAAATGGGATCCTACGATCAAGCTGCCATTTTTGAGTCAAAGAAAATTAAGACCGTAAAATACCTGTCATCCAGAAATTCCAATTGCTTGATTGAATCAGATGAGGAACCACCTGAAATGGTAAATGCAGAGGCACTCGAGCTAGTCTTGACTATCTGTCTTGCACTTCATTGTACTATTGAGGATGAATTACATGTAATGCGAAAAATAGTAATTGATGGCTCAAATACTACGGGATTCCAAAGAACAATACTAGTTGGTAGGAACGGATATTTGGATGTTGATGGTGTTAGGGTTGGAATCCAAAGTATTTGCTTAGAAGAAGATGCTGCTAGAATAATTAATGAAGATAAAGACAAAGAGAATGATGCGAAGATATTTGCTCTAGATAGATTGGGAATTCCTCTTATCGAAATTGCTCTGGATCCTATTTCTAACACTCCGGTGTTTGTAACAAACGTAGCTCAGACGATCGGCCGATTATTGCGCGCTACAAAAAAAGTAACACGCGGACTAGGAAGTATTAGACAAGATGTAAATATTTCAACAAAAGGTGGCGCAGTTGTCGAGGTGAAAGGTGTGCAACAGCTATCACAGTTGGCTCTCGTTATTGAATATGAAGCAAAAAGACAGGATGGATTAAACCAGATCGCTAAAGATCTAAAGGATCGTAAAATAGATGAATCAAAATTCTTGGACAGTATCA
Source organism: bacterium (assembly GCA_014381105.1). Lineage (GTDB taxonomy): Archaea > Thermoproteota > Nitrososphaeria > Nitrososphaerales > Nitrososphaeraceae > TA-21. The sequence goes on from JACMIO010000103.1 coordinate 30,212, forward strand.
CAGATGTTACTGATTTTATGAAACTATCGACCTCCAAAATAATAAAGAAGATTCTGAGTGGTAATTCTAGATTCATGGGGTTTGTATTGCGAGATTTTAGTGGGCTATTATCTTTTGAACCATATCCAGGAATAAGATTAGGCAAAGAATTGGGGGAAGTTGCAAAATCCTACGGAATTGGTGGGATATTCCACTCCGATGAATTACCAAATTATGGGATTACCAATGAAGATGTCAAATCATTATCAGCTATTTTGAAGATTAACAAAAATGACGCTTTCATATTAGTTGGTGGCCCATCAGTATTATTAAACTCTGTAATTTCCGAATTATCTAATAGAATTAGGAAGGCATTTTCGGGTGTTGTTGCGGAAACGCGTTCTGTAAGATTAGATGGTGTTACTGTATTTAGTAGACCCAGACCAGGTTCATCGAGAATGTATCCTGAAACAGATATCCCTTACATTTCCATAGATGAAAAAAGATTAGAGGAATTATCGAAGAACATTCCCCGCCCCTGGAACGAAGTTATAGATCAAATATGCAAGAAATATCTTATTAACCGTACACTAGCGGAAAATATTTTTGACTCTCAATACTTTTCTCTCTTTGAGAATATAGTTTCCCACACCTCAATTAACCCTTCTTTCATAATATCTAAACTTACAGAAGATTTAGTTAGCTTGGAAAGACAAGGTTATGACATTTCCATTCTTACTCACAACAATCTATTTTATCTGTTTGAGGAGCTAGAAAAATCTAGAATATCCAAGGAATCAATTTCAATAATATTTGAAAAACTGCTAAGGAGGGAAGGTGGTTCTATCGATGAAATCATAAGGACATTTGGATCCGAAGGAGTCACAGAAGAGGATATTGATGGTATTATCAAAAAGATAATAGTGGAAAACGAAAAGATAATTTCTCAGAAGGGTATGGATTCAATCGGTCTTTTGATGGGCAGATGTATGTCAATTCTAAGAGGCAAGGTTGATGGGGAAAAAATCAACAAGAAACTAGTGACAAGATTAACCGAACACTTGGATGGATCCAAAGGAAGTAAAACGTAAAAGTCTTAAATTAATCTGGTCTTGAGGAGTTATTCCTATTGTATTCAAGTTGCCTGCTTGTACCTGGTTCTTAACCTCAATCTTTCAAAGAATTCCAAGATAATCCATAAAATAAGAGCACCAATACCTATTAGTAAAACAATAACCCCTATGAAAATTGCTTCGATTTCAACTTTAGGATTTTTATTACTATCAAAAAGGATCGCACTCCCAAACATACTTTCTGTATAAATTTCAGAACTTTTGAGATTTGTCAAAACTGCAGTGTAATTTCCGCTAATTGTCGGATTTATTGTTGCAAACAATGGCTGAGATGAATTGACATTAAATAACAATGTGCCTTTTGGATTAATTATCCTAATATTAGTTAGGTCTAACGAGTTTTGAGGGGTTACAGAGATAGAGATGTTTTTTCCTTTTTGTACATCTTTAAGAAATAAAATTGAGTTGTCCTCTTTTGCTATTTTTCCTTTAAATACCGTACTTGTGGAGTGAAGTGGATCGGGTACCTTAATGGAGGATATCGAAATTATCGTTACCCCTATCAATATAGATATCAATGCTATAGATAAAATAATTCTCCTCATTAGTTATCACTCATCATTGATGTCATCTCTTGATAATCTCCTTTTAAAGAGTTACAGATATGTGTTTTAAAGATATTACTGTGTTCCAAAACAATTGCCTTGGGCTGACGCTCAAAAATTCGGATGGAATTCTATAGTTTATGAAATTTGATATCACGAATTGAATATTGGAAAGAGAATTCATAATATATATATAAACTAAATTTGGTACTAGTTGCAATGAGTAGTTTCAAGCACGCTAGGACTGCCTTATTTGGATTAACTTTTGTATTGATAATGTTCATGTCCAATGGACTTTTTGCTGCCTTTGGTCAATCTACAAATTTTGAAGGTCCCTTTGTCGGTGTTGCAATGAAGGGTGCATATGTGGATCAAAAAGAAAACAGAGAAGATACGCCATTACCTCCTGCGACTTATTTCGATGAGAGTTTCAGGTTGCTTAGTGAAGCAGGACTAAATCATGTGAGATTCTTATTCTACTGGGAAGCATATGAGAAAAATCCACAAGGATTTATGAATGAACTAGAACAGGTGGCAAACGCCGCAGACAAGTATGGCATTAAAGTTATTTATGATAATCATCAATGGCATACCTCTTCCTGGCTTGAAAAGAGGGGAACTGGCTTTCCAACTGCCCTATTTGCTAATAATTCACAGCAATATCCAATGAACAGCGGTGGTAAAGAGGGTGAACCAGTGGCAAAGCTTTGGTGGTCTAATTTCTGGGATGGTACTATCAAGGATGGACAGGGAAATGATGCATGGACTCTGTTAGCTGACTTTTATAAGAAAGTAGTTGCCACAGTCGATAGTCATGAGAGCACTTTGGGATATGAAATTTTGAGTGAACCTCACGTAGAAAGTTCTGACCAATGGGAAAAGATTGGAAGCTTTAACTCATTTATGACTGACGAACTGCGTTCGGTGACTCAGAAAATTATTGTTTATAGTATGAATGTCCCTGTTGATCTAGGCGGACCCATACAATTAACAGCAGAAAACCTTGCCGAGATGGCTCCTGCAAATAAGGAAAATATATGGTTTAAAATAAGTGTCTATGGAATTCCAGACAGAGATCAATATCAACAAGAAAGATTTGACCTTTTCTTACAAACTCGTGAATTGACCGGCATTCCACTTTATATCGGTGAATGGAACAATGTCGTAAGAACTCAAGTCAATGGCGTATTTCAGCTAGATCCTCAAAAGAGCGGTCTAAACCAGCAAATCGCAGATACTATGCTAGAAGCATTTAAAAATGAGAATATAACTGCCTCGGCTTTCTGGAAATGGGATTACCAAGATGCAGATACTGCTAGCTTCAACTTGCTTTCACATCAAAACGGAACAATGACGCCAACTGAATACTACACATTTCTCAAGACCTCAGTAGCCAATGTTTATGGTGATTTATCCACTTCTACATCTGGCTCATCTTCAGAAACTACTTCTGACACAATATTTAATGCAACTTCGGAAGAAACTTCTGAAGCTACGTCCGAAACCAACTCTACTGAAGAGAATTAGTCTCGTACCAACTCTCTATCAGAGTTATTGGGTTCGGAGCCCACTAGAGATACAAATACGTCATCCAGAGTAATAGGCGATACTTTAAAGAATAAATTTTTCTTTATTGCAATAGCTGATAATTCCTGAATGTTGGATTCAAACGTGAATAGTTTTATGGTTTCCGTTCCTCCATCAACTACTGTCCCATAAGATTTTAACACATCACTTTCAACTCCAGATTTTGAGATCTCTATTTTGATATTTTCTTTAATATTCTTTCTAATGTCTGCAATAGTCCCTTGCGAGATAACGATCCCCTTGTCTATGATGACTATATCATCAGACAATACTTCTGCTTCATCCATGTAGTGTGTTGTAAGCAGAATTGTAGTTCCATTTTCTTTTTTTTCCTTAATGGCTTTCCAGATTTGACGTCTGGAGACGGGATCAAGTCCGATCGTTGGCTCGTCTAGAAAAAGTAACTTCGAGTCCGTGGCCATCGCCATCGCCACCAGTACCTTTTGCTTCATGCCTCCTGACAGGTACATGGCAAGTCTATTTCTGACATCATATAATTCAAATTCTTTAAGAATTTTTTCGGCTCTTGTGTATGACTCCTGTTTGTTAACGCCCCTGATTCTTAGCCAGTAATAGACATGATCCCACGGAGTAAGAGCGCGCAGTGGTCTTCCTTCTTGAGGTACTATAGATATATTATTTCGTATTTTTTCTGTATCTTTAATTAAATCATTTTCTAATATTTTTACAGTTCCAGAACTTGGTAATAATTGCGTTGCACAAATTCTTACGAATGTAGTTTTTCCCGCGCCATTTCTCCCTAGAAGAGTGAATATTCTTCCTGGTTCGATATTTAACGAGATATTATTAATTGCGTAGGTTGATGATCCCTTGTATTTCTTAGTAACATCAACAGCCTCTATTGCTTTCATAATGACACATTTTCAGTTTTGAAATTCATATAATCGATATCTTAAAAAGGATATTATTGAGAACAGGTAGTATAGAAATTGAAACTGGGGAAAAACAAATAGTCCAACTTACTCCACATTGATAGATACTCCATGGTCCTTTGAATCTTTTAATTTGAAGGTTACTTCTAGAATTCCATTTTTGTATGTTGATTTTCCCGTGGACGGCTCAATTTGATCGGGTAGCTCAATTTTTTTACTATACTTTCTCTCTCCTGAAATTGATTCTATAGTCAGAGAATTTTCATTGGCAGTTATCCTTAAATCACTCTTGCTCACGCCCGGCATTTCTGCAATTATTTTCAATTTGTCAACATCCCTGATAATGTCGACTACAGGCTCCCTCTGATCACTAACTGAAAATCTCCCAGTTAAGGAGCTTGGGAATGTATTCAAGTTTCCAAATTTTCTGACGACCGGTTTTCCATCCTCTCCTATTTTGAATGAATATCCATAAACAATAGGACCCATTTCGCGTACGGTTGAACCATCATCAAGTTTGCGTTCTCTTATGAGATTCTTTGGGACATTTTGATCCATGTTTTTGACAGCTTCCTGCATCAACTTTTCCATTTCCTTCATCATTGAATCTACATCGGGAAACCACGAATTTGTTCTCCTTCGTCCGAACCACTCATCAAAGGGAGTCGACATATGTATTATCTTGTGTTGTTTAAATATAAATATTACAGACCTTACGATTTGATATTTTTTGTATTATCCAATTCTTCAATTAGCCATTTTTGTCTATCACTGAGTTTGGTAGGCACTTCGAGTTTTATTTTTATGATTTGATCTCCCTTAGAACGTTGACCATGCACAGGAATTCCTTTTCCTCTCAGTCTAAAAATTGAATCAACTTGTGTTCCTGCAGGTATTTTCAACTTCTCACTTCCATATAACGTAGGCAATACTATTTCTGTACCTAGTACCAGCTCTGTATATTTCAGCTTGAGAGGATAAAGTAAATCTCCGTTTTCAAGTTTTTCAAAAATTTGATGAGGCTTGATGTGAATTCGAATAAATAAATCTCCTGGAACTTCATTTCCATCTGAAATTCCCCTGCCACTTAACTGAAGTGTCATACCATCATCAATTCCAGG
>JACMIO010000019.1 GCA_014381105.1 bacterium
ACCGTTCACATCAGCTTGACAAGATAACCTTACCTGTAGCGACATTCGGCTGGACTGACCCCTTCGTGTGTTGCAACTATATTTCTCAGTCCGTTCTGCAATAATGTTTTCTCGAGACCAGAGATATTTTTTATTTCTTGATCTGTGATATGCTCGCTCGGAATTATTGATATACTTCCTTCTAGCGATTTGGATGCCGCAGAGATATCATACAAAGAAAGGTTTTCGACAATACTACTGAGCGATCTGAGGGAAATGTTTCCGTTTACGATATTTCCGGCCATGTTAGGATATAGTGTCACATTCTTCGCAGATGTTACCCCAATCAGGTGTTTATCGATGAAATTATTAATTGCGATGTGCTCTCCGGTAAAACTTATCGGTATACTGGCGTTTGGATCTTCGACTTTACTTAACTGAAGTAATAATGAACTTTTTTCGATACTAGACGTAAGATTAATGAATGAACGATGGGCAGTTCCGGTTAGCTCATAGCATCCTCCATCTATCCTGATATTCTCATGTTTTTCTGGATAAAAATTGTACACGATGAAAAAACCAACTAACCCACCGACCACTAACGGGATGGTGATCTTTGAATAATTTAGCAACTTGTATGACGAGATTTGTTCAATTTCTCGTTCCATTCCTCCTTGAATTTAACTTGCAACTGCTTTAGTAACCCACAATTTTATTGGACTACAAAATAAAAATAGATCAGTTCAATCATCGTTCTCTTCTTACTAGCCAATGTGTTCATTGAGACAAAGTTCTAATTTTTGAAAAGTGAGAGGGAAGTATTATTAAGATTGTTGCTCATTATACTTGTATCCCTTTAGATAGTCATACAGCATCGGCCATTAAACGGCAAATTCCGTTCCTAATAGGTGGTACAATAACTGGAACAATAATGACTTACTTCTGGGGTTTCGCTGTGACCATTGTTGTCAACTCTATAATGTGGTATCTGATATCGCTTGTTGTCTACAAACTGGTTTGGAAAAAGAATGGGTTAAAGGATCAAATGGTTATTTTGAAATATATCCTAACGAAAGCAAAAAGACAAAAAAATATGCAAAGAACCTAGACAATGGAAATATGCATTGCATTGCAGTTAATTCAGACCAACTTGGACGTCTTTACTTGTGCATCTACTCTTCTTTTGTTTTGGCTGACTCTGCTCTCTTCTTTGACTAAAATTGTTGTTTTCATTTAATTCGGCTGATGCTGGAACTTCTTTGGATTCTCCGCCTACTGCATATTTACCGTAATTACTAACGCCCTCTTTTTCCGGATCAGCCTTTTTTTTCTCCACTTTTGAGATGATATTTGCGTCTTCATCTTCTGCCATTGACTTACGATTAGACAACAAATAATAAAAATATCTCATAAGTTAGGTCAATATCTGATGGGAGGTATGAAATGGATAGACCCGTGCAAAGAGCGCAAGTGGTCCTCCGATCAGTCCGGTGAGACGGATATAATTTTATGCAATAAGATAATACAATTTACTTTTCTTGTAATTATAAGCGGAATTTTTGTTATCCAGATGTGTAAAATCGCGGACCTTAGTATGTTCTGAATTCTTTTTTAACTTTGTTGCATACTATAATGTATGGGAGCAGAAAAGATACTTAATTCTACATACAACATCCTAGTCGCATTAGGTACCGAGGCCAATTTTCTACACTCAACTGTAGAAACGTATATCAATGATGCCAAGAACGAAAATAATTCTAAACTCGTGGAAGTTTGGAATACGATTAAGCAAGACAAAGAAAAGCACTTACAAATGTTGAAGGAATGTCTTGAGACCGAAGTTAAAGAAGGAGAGTTAAGGTAATTCCGTTTGAAAAGAAATCTGTACATCTTTTAGTACTATACCATCTTTAGTCTGATTTCGGTATGGAAGTTATCGAGAAAATATTACTATAGTGTTATGGATTTTCGTCAATTCGAATTAGGATCCCGTACTTATATCTTTTAGTATCTTCAAAATATTATTTGAGGATTATTTCATCTTTCTTTTCGTACGTATACATCAAATGTATCCCAAATAACATTACAGATATTGCAATAACCTGATTGATACCGATAGACTCGTGTAGAAATATTATGGCGAAAATTAGTCCAAACACCGCGGATAAAGAAAGCAATGATGATGCCTTGATTACTCCAATCCTCTTTATGCTATGTATGTAAAGGTATAGTGATATGGCAAATCCAAAGACACCAAGAAGAATTATGGGTATTAACTGCTCACTGTGAATATCAAAAGGAATCCCTGATATAACTACCGTTCCCATTAATATGGTACCTCCAATCAAGGCTTTCAGCTGAATCAACTTTGATACATGTATTTGTCTAGCAATAATCTTACAAATATTGTTATCGAATCCCCAAATAATTGTTGACAAAATAACTAAAACGTTACCTATGTTTAAACTAAATATCGAACTATTAAAGTCAAGATTTGTTGTTACCAGAAACACACCTCCTAGAATCAATGTTACAGCAATATATCCTACGGGTCTCAATCTTTCTCTAAAAATAAGCAACGCAAAAAAAATTGAAAAAACAGTTTCTCCGTTAGCAAGTAATGCAGTATCTGCAGCTGTACTCATCTTTAATCCTTGAAAAAAGAAAATAGGCGCTATTGCAGCACCGGAAATTGCACTTACAATGATAAGAAAAAAATATTTCTTGGTAATCTTTGACGATATCCTTGCAGCAGAAGGTGTAAAAAACAGTCCAGCCGTCAAGTAAATAATTGATGAAAGGAGTAAAGGATCAACTGTTGATAGAATAGGTTTTCCTATGGTAGAAACACATCCAAAGAGAACAGCAGCAACAATAGCGGAAATGTACCCGACAATAATATTTGAATTGACAAAACTACTATAATTCAACCTTAATCCTAGCATTCATGACGGACACCTTATGGGTATTAAAACCTATTCATGTTGTATACTCCTCAACAATCAATTGAAACTATGCAGGCATAAACATAAGCGAAAAACACAGGAGGATTTTTTGCGAATATCTAAAGTTACTAAAGATGTTTATGAAATAATGAATTTCAAAAACATATAGATATGTAGATTTCCATATTCGTTAGATAATACAATGAAGATTTTGATTGAAATCTTTGGAATTGTACTTGTGCTGGCAGGTTTAGTTTTTACTGCACAGTCCGAATCGTATGTGGGTCCTCAAAGCTCATTTATGTACAGCAATCCTTCTTGGACAATAAATGGTCTGATGATCATCCTGGCAGGAATTATCGTCTTAATTCTGGATATTATCATTAGGATCGTTTATCATCCAAATACGAATAACAAGTAAGTGAGATAAAATAGATCTTTGAAATCTTTCTTCATAAAATGTCATTGGAGATAGATATTCTCATCTTTTTTGAACAATTGTACAACCATTTTCTTCAAACAGGAATGTATCATAGATAGATATTTGGAAACTGGTAATTACTTTTTATATCCATTCAACATAGATTATTTATTTGAAATATTATTTACCAATGTCCTTCTATTTCTTATTGGGTATTTCATTCTTTTTTACTCTTTTTATCATTGGTATTTACGCTCAAGAAGAGAATAATGAGAACGTAATATCACTAAAATCCAACCCGGTGATTAGTTCCGGTAGTTTTCCCATTGGAATTGATATCAATCCAATAACAAACAAACTTTATGTTGCCAACCAATTTTCTAATACAATATCAGTTATAGACATCGACACATCCAAAGTGGAAGAAAATATCGACACGGGTGATTCACCATATGATGTTGACGTAAATCCATTTTCTAACAGAATATATTCTTCGAATAGGGAATCTAATACAGTTTCTGTAATTGATGGTTTTACTAACAAAGAACTCACTGAGATACCCGTAGGAAATTCTCCAGTGGGTATAGGCACCAATTTAGCAGCAAACTGGATTTATGTTGCAAACATGGATTCAAAAACAATTAGCGTTATTGATCCAATTGTTAATAAGGTAAGACAATCATTGAGGATTGCTTCATCGCCATACGATATTATAGTCAATCCGCACACCAACAAGGTTTATGTTTCTGATTTGGGAAAAGATAGCGTACTTGTATTAGATGGAAATAATAATACAGTGATATCATCCATACCTGTTGGTTCAAGGCCTTCCGGACTAGCAATCAATACGCAAACCGATACAATTTATGTCTCAAACTTCAGGAACGATTCTGTCAGTGTCATAAACGGCACATCTAACAAGATTGAAACTAATATTAAAGTCGGAGATAGTCCAGTAGGAATAGCTGTTAATCCACGGACTAACAAGATTTATGTAAACAATTTGCTGGACAATTCCATAAGCGTAATTAATGGAACGACAAATAAGCTGATCAAAAATATTTCTTTAGAACCGGCGATAGTTGCCTCTGGAGTAAATAATCCCTTCATTAATATACCCTTAAAGGTAACTTTTCCACTTATCGCAAGTAAGCTAACAGTAGATCCCACTACAAATTTCACCTATGTCACTAATACTAGGACGAATGGAATAATAGCAATCGATGGAAAGATAGACAAAATAATTACAAAAATATTCATCGAAATTAATCCTCCAAATACTGGGACTGTAAAATGTAATGATATTCAATTGGGAGATGGTGAATCTACGACATTGCCTCTTCTTACAACCGCAAGATGCGAGGCAATACCAGACAGAGGGTACGATTTTGGTAATTGGGGAGTAACCAACAATACAAGACAAAATCCAGTATTTTTTAATGTTACTGGATATGAAACTATAACAGCAAATTTCTATGGTGCTTTATTGACAGAGACTTTTATTGTATTAACTTCTGTAGTAATAGGTCTGGTTTCAACAATTGGAGGCTGGTTTTACAGACAGAAATCTAGGTTATCCTTCAAGAGAAATCTAACCAATATAGATTATACATATGAGATGTTATCAAAAAACAACAAGGAAGAGTGCATAAAACAGTTGGAACAAATTCAGAGAGATTTGAATTTCTTACATCGGAAAGGAAAAATTAACGAATCCCAACTAGAATTCTTGGAAAAGAGAATTAACTGGTACATAAGCCGAGTAAATACACCCAAATAAAGTCTAGGGGCAGCCTGATTAGACAATTGTACCAGACCGTATAAAAGAGTAGATTCAATAAATGATTAATATGACGAGTAAAGTACTAATTTTAATGGAGTAGCCTGAAGCATGCGAAAAAAGCCATCAAACTCTAACAAAGAAAGGATATTGCAATATATTCAGAATAATCCGGGATGTTATCTCCGTCAAATTAGAAATGAGTTAGATCTATCGATGGGATCAGTTCAATATCACTCTTACCAGCTCCAGAAGGGAGGGAAGATAACATCAATGAGGCAGGGTTTGTATAAATTACATTTTCAGTCTGGCACCTTTGAAGATCATGAGAAAATACTCCTGCAGATGTTGAATCAAGAAACACCACGAGAAATCATCTTGTATATAATAGAACAAGGAGATCCCACACAAACTGATGTTGTAAAAAGGCTGGGTATATCCGCACCTTCTGTAAATTGGCATGTTAAAAGATTAATCGATTTGAATTTGGTCGATGAAGTAAGGGAAGGTAAGTACAAAAGATACAGACTTCGTGATGACTCGATTGATTCAAGGTACATAGAGCAATTGCTAAAGACACATCATCCAAATCTCTGGAACAAATGGAGTAATAGATTAGTTGAAGTTTTCCTGTCGTTGTCAAAAGAAGACAAATAGTTGTAGGGAATATTTTGGATTTTCTTACAACTGAAACACCACTCATAGAACTCATTGAAAGTATTCTATACATAATTGGTACAATATTTGCGGCAATTTTGATAGCCCTGTCAATTTCTGCCTATAGGAACACAAAGTTACGAAAATTACTCTATGCAATTGTTGCATTTTTGTTATTTGGCATCTTCTTGTTTTATGAGTTCTTAGAACATAGTTTGTCACTGGATAATGCTTTTACAGACATTGTGGTTCCCTTCATGGGAGTATCTATTCTTGTATTATTCTTTATGGCGATAGTTAACAAGAAATAGATGTATTCAGTTCCTGATAGATTCAATGTGTCATAGAAAATAAATTACATCAAAAAGTGATAATTTCCTTACTTAAATATGGAAACATCGGGAATATCAAGATTGTTAACAATTTTTCCCTGTTTACTATTTTTCAAGTGCATATTCATGTCTGTTTTAGACACATCAGGCCATCATGAACCAGGACTAATCAATACCGCAGTAAAGTAAATGCAATATCATGAAATATACGTTGAAAGTATCAAACTAAAATATGACAATGGCGATTCGAGAACAATTCCTAAATACGAAAATCAGCGAATGACCGAACGATAAATGCCTAATACGCTGTCTTACCTAATCCTATTGAACAAGATACTCAGATTTAGAAAACAGGTACAATTTTAAGCGTTAGTAAAAATAAAAAAGGAAGATGTGACAATCAGGTTTATTTCATCATTAGTGTTTCAGGATGTTTTGTCGTCATTTCCCATTTCTAGTTGTCCTCTAATCTCTCCTTTTGGATTTGCTTCCGTATGAACATTCACATATGTTTCTCCATTCTTCATTGCAGTGGCAAGGTCTGATAGTTCTTTTCCTTTCATTGGTCCTTCCAAGTCAGAAGCCGTGAAGTTTCCTTCAACCAAGATACCGTCTTTTGGACCTGTTGGGGATTCTGACTTAAATAAAGTCACAACAACGTCGCCATTCTCGCCTGACTTTGCGTTGTGGATATGTGCTGCCGTAACTTTATCGATTCCTGTAACATTTACCTTAAACCATCCGGACTCTTCCCCAGGAGTGACCCATGCCCAACCTTTAGCCGAAGAAGTAACCGGCGGGACCTCTTGATCTCCACTGAGTTTAGCTGTGAATTTTTGTTCTTGTGCTTGAGCATACCCCATGTTGACCAGAGTTGCTGACATTCCTATTGAAAAGACTGCTGCTACTAAAACAACAGCTGACAATAAATATATTGTTTGATTCATCACTCTCACATGGACAAAATAGTATTTTAGTATGAGAGCTTGCCCTAATATTTTGCCCGATTCGATATAATTGTATTTACAAGGTAAGGATAGGTTTAATAAATCAACAAAATTTAACCACACGTTCTCTATCCTGCAACCAAACTTAAAAATGAAAGTCGAAAGGTTATTAGAGACAAACTTGTCCTACAGATGAGTTGCCGAATTGTGTGGAGATAAAGGTAGTATAATATCAGATATTTGATACTAAAATGAAATATATTGTATCTAATCTTATGATGTAGCGTTGAGGTATATTCTCGCGGCCATTATCTGCGTTGCTGTGTTCATGATTATGGGGTTTGCGCTTTCCCCTAAACTAGGATACCAAAATCCAGCTGTTATTAAATTGGATGAGGCAATCACATCACTTTTCTACAATGCTCATTCTGGCAATATTGATGATTTCATGATTTTGTTATCAATGTACGGCAGAGAGATAGTATGGTCAGCGGTAATTGTATTTCTTGGTATATTTGCGGGTTGGAAGGGAAAGAAAATCGCCTTAATTATTGTCATCTCCTTTTTGATTATAATGCCATTAAATACGTTATTAAAGAATTTTTTTGAGAGACTTCGTCCAGTAATTGAAATACGGGAAATAAATGTTCCTCTAAAAACAGATTTTGCATATCCATCTGGTCATGCCTCTATCGTTAGTAGTGGCGCATTGATACTAATGATATTCTATAGAAAGGAAAAGGAGCTTATTTTTTCCTCGTTATTAACAATAGAGGCGGCCCTCGTATGTTTTTCGAGGATTTACGTTGGAGATCATTACTTTTTTGACGTCATAGGTGGCACGTTACTTGGCTCAGGAGTCTCCCTATTGTCAATTTCCTTTTCAAAGTATCTTGATCCTGCAGTTAATGGTGTACGTAAGTATCTAGAAAAATCTCCATAATTTCGTACAGTTATTTTGAAAGTCCTTTACCCTGAAATATGCCGGCCCTTATCCACTCCATAAATTTCCTATCTGATAGGGAGTTTCTCATACGGAGAGAATTTGTAGCATCGTTTCCAATAACATAACGAAATTTAGGATCTTTGGAATTCAATGCGTCGAAGATTGTGTCGGCAACATCGTAACTAGAAGTTAGACTATTTTTCATTGCTTTATCTAGGAGGTTAAATCTCCTTTCCATTAACTTTTGATAAGGAGATTCGAGATTCATGCCCTTGACCTTTACATTTTGAAAAAAATCTGACTTGACAACTCCAGGTTCAATCACTATAACGCGTATTCCAAATTCCTCCAATTCAAATGAGATAGACTCAGAAAGTCCTTCCACAGCAAACTTACTTGAGACGTATGCAGAGTTAAGTGGAACACCAAATCTTCCTACTATTGAACTAATATTTACAATAGTTCCATTTCCTTGCTTCCTCATTATTGGGACTATTGCCTTTATGAGTCTAATTGTTCCAAAAAAATTGGTTTCAAATTGTTTCTTAACCTCTTGAGTTGTAATCTCTTCAACGGGACCAAACATACCATACCCAGCATTATTTATCAAAACATCTATTCTTCCTGTGTCAGTAAGAATTTTTTTTACCGCAATTTTGATAGATTGATTGTCATTTACATCAAGGCGCAATATTTTCAGAGAAAGGTTTTCCCCATTTATTAAATCCTGAATCTTCTTAGCCTTTGACAAATTTCTTACCGTTCCGTAGGTCATAAAGTTGTTACGAGATAAGACATGACAAGTGGCAAGTCCTATTCCAGAGGAACATCCAGTTACCAAAACCGTTCTTTTAGATTTCATAATTGAACTTATGGGTCACCATTAAAATATTTTCGGAATAGATTAGTTCAGGTAGCGAAGATATATTATTGAATTTAGCAATTTAATTATACCACCAAATTCCAGATCTAGTTATGCTACTAATTCCAAAACTGGAAATTAAATCTATGGTCAAAATGATTACCTTTCTAAATGAAGAAAAAGTTGGTAGGGTTGCATCAATTGACGTACATGGTTATCCACAGATAATACCTATGAATTTTGTTTATGTAAAGAATGATTCAGTTGATACTCAAATAGGTACTAATAGTACTGGCGCGATTTATATGCACTCTCATCCAGTTGGAGAAAAACTTGAAAATATGAAAAGAAATTCAAAGGTTGGCTTTGAAGTTGATTCTTATATTTGTTTCTTGCCTTCATATTATTTCCATCCCACCGATGCATCACAGGCAGACACATTGTATGTTAGTGTCGTTATCAAAGGGAATGCGTCTATGGTTGAAGATACTACTGAAAAGGCAATAGCATTGAACGCATTGATGAAAAAGTATCAAAAGGAGGGAGGATATGAATCGCTTTCCTCTAAAATGGGATCAGTCAGGGAAGTTACGGTTGTGAAAGTAGTTCCAGATCAAATTCGTGGCAAGTACAAGATTGGTCAACATTGGATACCACAATACAGGCTAAAAATGGCAAGAAATATTGTTCAGAGAGAATGTAATAGCGATGCTAAAAAAATACTGAAAATCATGGGTATAGAGATGATGAAAAATGGGGAGCTTAGATTCATAAAAGAGCCAGTCATGTAGTAAAATATTTCATATTTAGGCCGTGAATATTAAGTTACTAGTATTAATTGTGTATCTCAAATGGAATATATGCATGTTTTTAAACAAAGAGCAAATTATTCACAAAGTGTAATACTTTTCTTTCATTTTGATTGAATATCGGCGTTGACTTGGCCTCGCAAACAACAGAATCTGAAATTGACGGTAAATATATAACTAAAAAAGGCGAATGATTACTTGGATGCACTCAGTTGAAAGCGAAGATCCATTTGTCAAGATAGCCAATCTAATTGGTGGAGAAGAGTATCACAAAGTTGCAAGGGCGTTGTTAAATACTGAAGATGCTACGGATGAGGAAATAGCTGGCGCAACTGGTATGCGAATCAACATAATAAGAAAAGTCCTGTATGATATGTTTGGCAAAGCCTTAATCACTGGGATCAGAGTGAAAGATGAAAAAAAAGGTTGGTTTGTATATAGATGGAGAGCAAAAAGAGATCAGGCAGAAAATTTTATCGAAAATCAGAAAAAAAAGATTTTGGATAGACTACAGAAACGATTGGAATATGAAGAATCTTCAGAATTTTACCATTGTGGAAATACAAATTGCCCGAGGATAAAATTTGACTATGCAATGGAACTATTCTTCAAATGCCCAAACTGCAAAAATCCTCTTAATATGGTAGACAACGAGAAGGTAAAGAATGCTCTAAGGTACAAAATAGAACAAATATTGTTAGACATTAGTTCAAAAGACGAAGTTTCATCGTAATTTGTAGAACAGTACAATTTCATTCTTATAATTTATCAAGGTTTTTGATAATCTCATTTTAATACCATTAGTGATATTTGCAATCCCCTCACCTTCAACCAGTGTTTTTGCATCTCTTCCACCAACAACCACCGGTGATATTGTAACGATTAGTTCGTTGGCAAGTCCTATTTTCAGAACTGACCAGTTTATTTCTCCCCCTCCCTCAACCAGTATTCTTTTGAGACCTAAATTTTCCAATTGTTGAAATAGGTTCTTGATATTTACTTTTCTTTTTCCAGAAACCAATACTTGTACTCCAGCTTTCTTTAATTCTTTAATTTTCCTTGTAGATGCATTAGGTGTTGTAGCAACGATGGTTTGAATATTCTTTGATGATCTTATAATCCTTGAGTTTAGTGGCATTCTAGCATTTGAATCAACTATGATTCTTACAGGGTCTTTTGTCCCCTTTGAGTAATACCTTACGCTTAACATTGGATTGTCTTCAAGCACTGTAGATATTCCTACTACGATACCATCAACTGATGATCTTAATTTATGAACGCGTATCCAATCTTTTCTTGATGAAAATGATGAATCGTTTCTTCGGGTAGAAATCTTACCGTCTATTGACATTGCCGCATTTAAAATTACATACAATTAAATTCATCCTCGTCAACAAATTTACCACTTATCATAACATTGAGTATTGAATTAGCGCTTGCTCTATGAACTATCGAAACATGAGGATCATGCATCGGTGAAATATCTAAATTGGTCTTGTCGATAAATATCATATCCGCAGACATCCCCGCCAACAAAGAACCAGATTTTATACCAAGAATCTTACCACCATTGACTGTTGCCATTTTTAGTATCTCCTTTGCTGAAATAGCGCCATCTCCTATTGTTCTGGTTACTTTCCAAATATAATCAAGTTCTCGGAACATATCTGGAGAATTAATCATGATGTTGTCCGTTCCGATAGCAACACGACATCCAAATTTTAGCATCTTGGCGATTTTGGGTATTCCTACTCCTAAAGTCGCATTTGCTCTTGGGCAAACGACAATTCCAATTTTCTTCTGGGCAACAAGTCTGATATCTATATCTAATGCATTTGTTAAATGAACGACAAAATTTGGTAATAGGTTGGAAATTATTCTTTGTACTTCGCTTTTACCAGTTACAGTAATTGATTTTTTTTCAGTTTCAGGTGATTCAGAAGCATGTATACCTAACAAGTATTTCTTTTTTAAGGATCTTTTTTGAATAATATTTCTATATTCATTCAGAGAATTATCGGTATTTTCATTTGCTCCACTAATACCTAATCCATCACTGATATCTAGAATGCTGTGGATCGATTCCATAACATCTTGAGGAATTTTTGGATTCTTATTAAAATCCCGAGAGATATCATAGTAGTGTTCCGGTCTGCCTAGTATGATACTTTTTATCGATAGTCCTGCTGTTGCTTCTGTAATTTGCTTAATGCCATACAGGCCTCCCTCTCTAAAATCCGCAAAGGCAACGATCCCTTTTTTCATCATAGATATTATGGAGCTTCTCATAAAATTGACCAGGTGTTTTTTCTCACTTCTTTTCAGGATTTTGTTCTTGATACCATGAACTGGATGAATTCTTGACTCAAACGTTGAATCAACGCCAATATCTTTACCAATAGAATCTCCAATATGAGTATGAGCATTGATAAATCCTGGAATTACAAGTATGCCTCGGCCTTCGAAAGTGTTCATATTCGATTTACCTGTGTATTTTCCTGTTCCAACCTTTTCTATTCTACCATTCTTGATAACTATGTACCCATTCTCAATATACTCTAGATTTTCTCCAGCAAACAAGCTAATGTTCTTTAGAATTAGATCCAATCTACTTCAAATATGGGACTAATTATGCCTTGATCCCTTAGGTTTCGGATTGTGTCTAAGGCTTCCGTTGCGGCCTGTACTGCCTTTCTACCGGTGCGTGCAATACCCATACCGCAGTTCAACTTGATATTTTCAGTTTGGTAGATTTTACTTATAATTTCTAAAGTCTTCTCTTTTGATACTGTATTAGAGATAGCCATAAAGTTGTCACCTCCCACAAAAAAAATCATGGCCTTTTGTTCAACAAATAGCTCTATAAGATTAGCAAACATTTTCATTATTCTTGAGGTAATCTCGTAAGGGGATTGTAAGTTACTAACTTTAGTAGAATTATCTACATCAAGGTGTAAAATCTGAGTGAACATATCTTTTGGTAATTCTTTTGAATTACTATATAATGATTGAACTTCATTATCTGCATATACTAATTTACTTTTAACAACTAATTTATTGTTTTTACGCGAATGGTATGCTGCTACATTTGCCTCGAAGGGGGTCATGCCTATTCCGATTGACATCGAGATGTTCAACTCCTTATAAACATCACTAATTTCACGTTCGATTGATAGATGATCCTCCAACGACAATCCGTTACTAGTCGCAATTAACTCATCAAACCTATTAAAATATACAATAGCATCTCTTTCAGAGAACATTTTTTGTAGATCACTATATAGATTTGCTTGGAATATCTGCAATTGTCCTTCTCTGTCACTTCCCAACTTTAGCGTCCATGGGCCATATCCTTCTATCTTTATAATAGTGATTTGGATTGTCATTTCTGACTGTTAGTATCCTTATTGTCTTCCAGCTGACTAAGTGTCGTTACCATTTTATATGCTGCATTTACAGCCCTTTTTGGCACAGTAGTAACTCTATTCTTTGCCTGTTTTACAGTCATATCAGGACCTGTGATTCCGAGTGCGATAGGTTTTTGATATTTTAAAGACAGATCGGCCAGCAGTCTTACAGTATTGTTGGCTATGAGAACATCATGTCCTGTTTCTCCCTTGATCACTGCGCCCAATGTGATTATTGCATCTATATCTTGAGTTTTAAGAAGCTTTTCAACAATTAATGGCATATCAAATGTTCCTGGTACATAGATGATATTTTTAACTTGCATCTTTAAATTTTTTGCACGATGTTTAGCTGTAAAAAGCATTTTATCAGTAATGTCTTTATTGAATTCCGCTACGACTATGGCTACTCTTATTTTTCTCAATTAGTTGTATTTCACCTATATTTTCTTGATTTGGGATGATTCTACTAAGGGGATATTAAATTTTTTAGAATATTCTGTAGCTTTGTCCACTGATAAGGCTCCACCCGTTTCAGAATCGAGCATTTCGCAAATTACTACTGCTGGAACTAGATTCGCATGTTCCATTAATTTAATAGACAGTTCTGTGTGACCTGATCTTTCTTTTAGTAGTTCTTTTGCACCAATTAATATGTGTACGTGACCAGGAGAACGAAATTTCTTGGAAAATTCAAGTGTTCCATCTTTGTCAATTTTAGAACATACGTCTGACATGGCAGTAATTGTGAGAGCCCTGTCTTTATCAGTTATACCAGTAAAAGTATCAATATGATTTATGGTAATTGAAAAGGAGGGTCGATCACCGTATGGAGCTATTGAACCAATCATTTTTGATAGCGAAGGATTATTTTTTGAAGCAGAATGCAACAAATCATGCATAAATATCAAATTCAATTTTGAAGCAATTTCATGGGGTATGGCCAAACAAATAAGACCTCCTGCATCATTTCTCATTGTTGCTATATTGGAGGAACAAATATGTTGAGCAGCTTTTACCATGTCAATTTCATTTTCTCTAGATTCACTATCATGAATCAAGATAAATTTCCCATTTCTTAGGGCTTCTACTGCTTCTTTAATTGTTGACACGGAGTTCAAAACTCAAAATATGATTATAAAGTTTACTGATTTTATGGTAATTACTACGTTCGTGGTAATAGCTTTGCGACATATTTGCTTAAAATGTCAACCTCAATATTAACTTTTTCTCCCTTCTTTTTACTCTTAAACGTAGTAACGGCTAATGTGTGTGGAACTAGGGCTATAGAAAAAGCCGTTTTAGTGACATCTACTATTGTAAAGCTTATGCCATCTACTGCAATGGATCCTTTAGGTACTAATAGACTGGCAATCTGTTTGTTCACACGTATCCATACTTTGGTCTCAGAAGGGACTTTCACAATATACTCAATCTTTCCGATTCCATCAATATGGCCCAAAACAATGTGACCTTCAATCCTGTCATTAATTCTTAGACTTCTCTCCAAATTAACTCGATCACCTGCTTTCAATAATCCTAAGGAAGTTCGTTTTGTAGTTTCTTTTACTACTCCAAAGAATGCCGTATTCTTCAAAATACTTGTGGCAGTAAGACATGTTCCATTGATACTTACACTATCACCCTCACGTAATCCCCTACTTAGTTTTCCTAGGTCAATCTCAATTCTCTTATCTGCGGTTCTATTTGCGGCCTTTATTTTTGATATTGATTTGACGATTCCAGTACCCTCGACGATACCAGTGAACATTAAGCATTGAATAACAATTCCGATCGTAATAAAAATATATCATCTCAAGTCGAAGCAGATTCTCAATTTACATGATTAACACGGCAAATTATAGTTATTATCAATTGCTTTTTAACAGTAATTGGATCTGAAAAAATCTGTGCTTGCTGAGATACCAGATCTATTTACAATCAGATATACTATAATAACTTGAAATAATAATAATTAGCATGGAATTCATAGAGACCATAAATGAAAGTGAACTCATCGATGGCACAAGCAAGCTGATTTCTATAAAAGGTAAAGATATCGCATTGTTTAAAATTGATAATAAGATTACTGCATTGGGCAACAGTTGTCTACATAAGGGTGGTCCATTGACAAAAGGAAAAATAGACAAAAAATATGATGGCTATTATGTTACATGTCCCTGGCATGGGTGGGAATACAATATTTCGAACGGAAAGGCACCACCCGGATATGATGAACAACAAACTGTTTATGATGTCAAAATAAAAAATGGAAAAATTCTTGTCTCTAATCAACCTATTGTGTACTCGGCAAATAAGAAACATGACGGATCTTTGAAGGACCTCATAAAACTGCAATATGAAACCACGCCAGATTCCTTGAATATCCTAGGGATATCTACTACAAATATGAATCAAAATTTAGAAAGAGATTCTACATCTGAAATGTCATTAAATAAAGCACTATCATATGCAAAGGAAAAGTACAATGCATCTACGGTTTTACTAAAGCTGAGAGACCTTGAATTCCGGAATTGTGAGGGATATTACAGTATCAATGAACAAGCATGTACATGGCCTTGTTCAATTTCAGAGATGGATGAAAACGATGGGATGAACGAAGTCTATAGAAAGATGATACTTTGGGCTGATATAGTTTTAATTTCAACTCCGATTAGATGGGGAAATGCATCTTCATTGTACTTTAAAATGATTGAACGTCTTAATTGTGTTCAGAATCAAACCACATTACATGATCGCGTACTTGTAAAAAATAAGGTAGCATCTTTTATTATTACAGGAGGGCAGGACAATATACAACATGTCGCAGGAAACATGATGGTCTTTTTCACCCAGCTAGGATTTTCTTTACCACCTTTCGCATTTATGGGGTGGAGTAGGGGCTGGAGCGCAGAAGATATGGAAAATAATGTACTCCAATTCTCAAAATCGCGATATGTCAATAGATCTGTGAGAGATCTTGTGGACAACGGTATAAAATTACTTCGTCAAGTAAAAGGAGACCCGTGCAAAACAGTGTCTTCTCCACAACCAAAAATCATGGAAGCACCATCAAAATTAAAAACAGATTAGCGTAGAGTTGTATTCTTGTTCATTTCTTGTGGACTATTTTATACATTATCATAGAAAAAGAAAGTCGCATCATCATTGATCTGAAGGAGTAGATTTATTTTTTATCTGGTCTTTGTTATTGGTATCATTGTTTTTGGAATTGATATCAGTACGATTTATGACTTTAATTATCTTTTGAACCTCCGTGTCATATAGCTTTACTAAATCTGATATCGTAATTTTTCCAATAACTTTGTCATCTTCATTTGATAATACGGGCATCTCTTGAAGATCGTTTGACGATAATCTAACAAGTGCATTATGAAGTGAATCTGAGTTATATACAAAAAAGGGATCCTTTATCATAATGCTTTCTAGACTGACAGATTTGCGATATTCTTCGGGAAATTCAAAGAGCTTGTGCTTGTATACAACCCCCTCGAGAATACCCTGGGTATCAACAACTAGAATCATCTTATCGTTATTTCGATTCATTGTTTGAAGAGTCTCTTCGATGGACATATCTTTTGATAGTTTAGTATTGGCCTCTCTGACGGCGTCCCTTACATAGAGATCGCTAAGTATTGGTCGCTGATATTCCATCCTATGGGCAGGTGAATCAGATCTGTTTAGTACCTGATTTCGGAATATTGAATTGTGCTGCCCGGACATAATATACGCAATAAAAGTAGCCAGCATCATTGGCGCCAAAAGTGCATAACCCCCAGTAAGTTCACTCCCCATAATAATTGAGGAAATTGGAGTTTTCGCGGTTGCTCCGAAAAATGATACCATAGCTACAATAATGACCGAAGAAACATCTATCCATGTAAATAGTCCTATTAGATGAAATCCTGTTCCTATGAAAGCTCCAACTAATCCCCCTATTACCATGGAAGGTCCAAATACACCCGCACTACCACCAGTACCTATAGTCAATGATGTCGCCAGAATTTTGAAAACAATTATAGCTCCAAGTAAGTAGAAAGGCATCAACGCATAATCCTTGTCTATTGCTACTTGTAACCATCCATATGATGTACCTAGTATTTGAGGAAATACAATTCCTATCATCCCTACCAGAACGCCTCCTATTGCTGGTTTCAAATATTTTGGGATCTGAATTCTACTAAAATAATCAGATATCAAGTAAAAGGTCCTTACATATACTACACTTACAGCGGCCGAAACAAGTCCTACGATTGCATAAAGTATGAGAGAAGCCGGATGAGTGTATTTGACCAGGTCAAGAGGAATTGTGAATAAACGATCCCATCCAAAAACGAACCCAAATACAGTATAGCCTGTTACTGAGGCTACTAGTCCTGGTATCAAAGCTCTAACTTCAAAATCCCTTCTATAGAAAACTTCAGCACTAAATACTGCGCCCCCTAGAGGAATCTTGAATATACTTCCTATACCCGCCCCAAGACCGGCTGCAACAGCAATTCTTCGTTCATCTTCGTTCAACTTGAATAGCTTCCCTATGATTGATCCAAGACCGGCCGCAATCTGTCCTGCCGGCCCCTCGGTACCGCCACTTCCGCCGCTTCCAATAGTAATAGATGATGCAACAGCCTTTACAAGAGGAACCCGGGCCCTGATGTTACCACTCTTGTAATGGTAGGCATCAATTACTGCGTCAGTGCCATGTCCTTCGGATTCTGGCGAGAACCGAGTTGTAATCAACCCAACTACCAGACCACCAAGACCACATATCAAAGGGAGTAACCAAGGTTTTTCAATAATTAGAGCGTAGGTTTGACTTCCCTGGAACCCACCTGGCAAAGGAGGAGTGTAGCCTGTTCCTATTTGAAGAAATAGACCTGTAAAAAATTCAACGGAAAGAAATAGTCCTATTGCGCTAAGGCCGGCAACAATACCCAATAAAAAGCCAATGAGTATCCATTTTCTAAAATAACTAAAATCTAGATTCCACTTCATATTCCTTATTGTTCTTATCAATGATACCATTTGAGAATAGTAAGGAATATCGGTTTTCACAGCTAAACCTGGTATACAGATTATTATTATTGCTTTATAACTGTTATACCTTACGAATGAGTTGGGCTAGACTATGAGCCTGAATATTCTAGCATAATTTTTTCTTGGTTATAATTTAAAATTGGTGATATCAACTATCTATGCTAACAAGTCACCATTTTCATTGAACTATGTTACCTCAACTTAATTAAGCTAATAATTAAATTAAAGGTAAAAATGAATAAAAGGATCCGGATTTTCATTAGGGAGTTTCCGAGCAAGCAAATTCGAGTCAGTGAAGATCCCAACCAAGTCTGATGTATTAGATTTACAGGTTTTTGCAATCATCAAACATTCATATGAACTAATCAGTTTTGTAACACCTCTCTCCAGAACGATTTGTTTCTATCCTTATTTTTCTAAATGACATGAATAATCTTATGTGACATGCATTAATGAACGTCGATTAACCTTGTTAACCTTAATCGTTAGCGCATTGAATATTCCATACTCTATCTTTTGTGATGGATTTTCATTATTTTATAAGAGAACATG
>JACMIO010000104.1 GCA_014381105.1 bacterium
AAAATTTTTAATTTATCTTTTATTCAATTATGATATTTAAAGTGAGTAAACTAAGGTAAGCCAAGTTATTATATTTAGTTTCAATAATATATTTACTTCCTAAAACAATTTGAGACAAATGCTGGTGGGATTATTTGTTTCAACTCCATAATCCCACCGGTAAGTTGTTTGTAAATATTTTTGCATTTTCTTTTTGAGTAACTGAATACGTACTATTTGGATATCATTCTTTAGAATGTTTTAGCAGTATGTCCTCTAAATTATCTGGATTGTCGACTATCTCTTGAACTACTTTGGCATCATCTACTTCATAACAATGCGTAAGATTTTCTTCATCTTTATAAAAAATATAGACTTTGTTATCGTAAACGCAGTAGTACATTTTATCAACAATCATATCTTCGGGTTTGATCTTTATGCCATCTTTTTCAACAATAACAGGGTATTCCACGCTTATACCATCTATTTGATAAAATAAATTCTATGCGAAATTATGGAAGGTATGTTGCATTTTATCAATAATTAATTTGATTCTGGAGCGCCTTTATAGGTCTGTGTTTCCCAGCACTATGAGATCTGATATCCATTGAATTGACTCAGTTATATCCAACTCACTTATCTTGATGAATCGGGCCTTGATTGGACCATCTTTTAGGTCATAAATTTCTGAAGGTGAGTTAGTTCCAGTTGATGAGTAATATTCGGCCTGGGTATAATTTTTTCCGTCATTAGAGAATTCAAGCGTAAAGAATTTTATCTCATTGTCTACGTTAGCAAAGCTGACTTTAAGCCCACATATGTTTTGTTCCTGTCCTAAGTCCAATGCGGTCCACCTTGGTTTATGTGATTCAGTAGAATTCCCGTTGGTATTGTTAACATTGTTGGTATCAGTTTGTACATCTATTATGGGAATTTCATTATATTCACATGTGTTTGTCGATTGATGCTCGCTATTAAAGAAATCTATTTCTTTATGTTGTAGTCCATTTGTTGTGTCCACTAAATTATCATACTGAGTTACTACATGTTCCTCTGTTGGAGATACTTGTCCAAAACCAGTTGAATCAGGATCGTTTGATTCAAAACTTTGATATGAACTATCATCATTATTATTAGTATTTAGCATATCTGTACTCTTAATATTATTGTCATCAGTACTCATAGTATTGATATTATCATCAGTACTCATGGTACTAATATTACTTGAATCCAACGCTACTTCTTTTACTTCGGGCTTTTCAACTTCTATCAAGCAAGTATAAGTAACATATTTTCCGTCAGGATATATTACTCTGAGTTCTAAAGTATTTGGACCATATACATCTGCAAAACTAAATTGAGTTTTTCCAACTCTGTGAAGCGGAGTCATCTCTGTTGTATCTGCGTCGTAATCAACAAAGAACGCATTAATTTCGCGAGGTTTTGTTATAAAACTAAATGAAATAGAATCTTCTGGAGATATCGTGACTTCAGGTTCAAAATCATCTGGTAAATGCGGGAAATTAATTCTTTCCAAGTTTTCATTTTCCATAACTACGAATGGGGGCATTTCATAGGACTTGTTTTGATAGACCATTTTGGCAATTGGAACATTAATCTCCATCTTATTACTATCAACATCTGGTTTTTTGGAATCTGTTGATTTTTCGCTTTTTTCATCAGATTGTGCGGTAGCGGTTAACAGTATAGAGCTTTCAAGAGAAGTAATGAGCATCATGATTAAAATTGACGAGAGTAAAACGTGTTTCTTATTCCGGTTTAACGATTGTATCAAGACTTGATTCAAAACTTATTGGTAATCTTTTATATTTACGGAATGTCGAAAAAATTACTGAAATCAACAACAGGAAAATAACTTCATTGACTATAAGAAAATACCATAATATGTATAAATCATGGCTGCCATTGAAATATTTACTTGATGTTTTCATAAAATTTAAGATGCTTGGAATAATTTTTTATTCTTCCAAGAATCAATTTATCAAGTACTATTGAGTGAGAATATTTCCTTAAGTGAGATAGAAAAGAGAATAATATTTCATATTGATTTTGACTATTTCTATGCACAATGTGAAGAAATAAGAAAGCCAGAATTAAGAAATATTCCAAGCGTAGTTTGCGTATATTCAGGCCGGGAAGAAGATTCAGGTGTCGTCAGTACATGCAATTATGAGGCACGAAAATATGGTGTCAAGGCGGCAATGCCCATTAGATTGGCAAAGTCAAAATTAAAAGATGTTCATTCAAACTTTCTTCCTACTGACATGCCCTATTACCATGAAATATCCACAAAAGCAATGAGGATAATTCAAAATTACGGGGAACTCTTTGAGCAAGTCAGTGTAGATGAATGTTATATGGACTTTACAAAGATAACGAATTCAGATTTTGATGATGCAAAAATTTTTGCTGCATCTTTACAAAAAAATATCAAAGACCAGATTAAATTAACATGTTCAATTGGGGTGGGACCCAATAAACTAATAGCGAAAATAGCATCGGGTATCAATAAGCCCAATGGAATAACAGTTGTACGTCTGGAAGATGCCAAACAATTTATCTCAAATTGTAAGATTGATGATATCCCTGGTATAGGTCCAAAAACATCCAAGAAACTAGAAACATTAGGGATAAAATCGGTATCTGATATATCAAAAAAAGGTATTTTTGAATTAAGAGATGCTCTAGGTTATAAGATTGCAACTTTTCTGGTGAATGCGTCAAATGCAATCGATTATTCACAGATAAAAGTTCGTGGAACTTCAAAACAAATTGGCAAAATAGTTACCCTAAAAAAAGATACAACATCTTTGGATCAAATAAAATTGACAGTGGAAAATCTTTGTACATCTGTATTTGAAAATTTAGAAAATAAACGACAGGCCTTCAGAGTTCTCACCATAATATTAATCTTAGAAAACCTTCAACATGTTTCATTTTCTAAAAGCCTAAAACTTTATTCGGCATCCCTTGATGAATTGCAAAAGAATTCATTATCAATCATAAATGAAATGATTAGTAATAATTCAATCTCTCTTGACAACATTAGGAGGATTGGTATTGTAGTATCTGACCTAAAGGATATCTCAGGACAGGATTCGTTATTGAATTATTTTGAGAATTAGAATTTCGAAAGGAGAGTGTTGAAACTGATAAAAATAATTTAGATTGCGAGGGCAGATTGGTAGAGTAACACGGTGTAGTGGTGATTTCTTGTATTTTATCTGTGCTTAATGATTCAATGATTTTCTGTGCTTTAAGAAATCGAGATGCATTTCATAATGATTTATGAAGATATGAACTTCAATGATCTATTAACTAATTCTTCTACGACTTTGTTTGATTTTGATCCGATTATTTTTGCGTTTATGAAATTAGGTTTTCCTCCACCGCTCCCCATATTCTCATCTTTTCCCAGTTCTTCAAAGATTTTAGCACAATCTAAATTAATATCATCACTCCTTGCAAAAATAAGAGATGCCATGTCATTGTCAATCATATTGACAAGAACTACAATTGTTCTTGATTTAAGTATCTTTTCTCCTGCGAAATTTTGAATAGTTCGCCAGTCCATATCATGCAGGATTATCGTAATTAGATTTATGTTCTGATTGTCAATTGTCCGAACCGGTATATCTACCAGTAACTTATTTGTTAATTTTTTTAAACGATTGTGATATTGTTCTCTTTCATTAGATAGCTTCTTTATAGTGGCCTCTACTGTATTATAATTTGCTCCGATTTGAACACAAATATTATTGATCTTTTCTGTTATTCTAACTGCCTCGTCCATCGCATTTTTGCCAATCATGAACCTGATCTCATAATCGGATCCATTCATTGTCATACTAGTTACCAAGAAAAATATACATTCAGATAAATTATTAACATGTTCCATTGAGCATGCAGAAAGATCGTGGTTTTCTATTTCAACTACTGTAATGGTATCTGCATTCTCCAATCTTGTTTCATTAGCTCTCAGAGCTAGGAACACGTTCTTGGCTTCTTGTAGTGAGGAAAATGAGTGATGTGATATTTTTCTGCCTTCCAAGATTAGTCGATTAACTTCCATCTCAGCAGAAGTTATCTTTTCAAAATCAAGTTCTACTTCTGATTTTCTTATGAACGCAATATTATATGGATCCTTATGTTCTACTTTTCTCACGCTTAGTGTCCTTTTTAATATTTTTTGCAGCGATCCTATAAAGGCATGTTCTGCAGTATGCGCTGCTCTCGTGTCCATACCTATCATCAATTCAAGTTACTAATATACAGGAGCATTAAAGCGTTGATTATTGATGACGCTGTAGGGCTTCCACCCTTTCTTCCAATATTTGTAATAAATTCCACGTTCGTCGTTGAAAGTTCAGATTTTGATTCCGCTGCTGAAACAAATCCTACAGGTATTCCAATTACAAGTGCTGGTTTTACTGCATTTTCATTTATCATCTTGATTACCTCATACAATGCTGTTGGAGCATTTCCTATCACAACAATACCACCATCGATTTCTTTAGATGAGTATCTCATTGCCACTGTAGATCGAGTCTTATTTTCATTTTTAGATATGTCGATTACCGCCTTATTCGATATATTGCATACAAGACTATTCCCAATTTTTGCTACAGATTTCTTGTTTATGCCTGACTGTACCATGTCAACATCAACAACTATGTGTCGCTTCTTCCTAAAGGCTTCGAAAGCATTTTCGATGGCGCTAGCTGAAAAGATAATTCCGTTCTTATCAGGTTTTGCAAAATCAAAATCAGCTGTCGCATGGATTACACGTCTGACAACATTCCATTGTAGTTCATTGTAACCATGAGTTCCAATTTCAGATTCAATGATTTTCATACTGTTTTCTTCTATACCAAGTGAAGATTCAGACATATCCCTAGACTTTGCCCTTACTGCTCTCTCGGTTTTATCACTACTTTCAATCAACTTTTCCTTCCGCCTCTTTTGCCCTTTCTAGTACTAAGTTCACGAGCTTGGGGTCTACGCCAAAATGCTCTGTAACATGAACCTTGATATTCTCTAGATTGTAGTTTTCCAATGCAGAATTGATATCTTTTACAACATCATTTTTTATATGCGCTCCCTTGTGTAGGAAATAGGGAACGATTATCACTGTACTCGGTTTGTTGGAAATAATCTTATCTATTCCGTTGGCTATACGTGGTTCATCTAATTCAAGAAAACAAAATGTAACACTTCTGAAATCTGGCTTTAGACTGTTTACCGTATGTACAAATGCAGTTCTAGCACTCCTGTCACTGCTTCCATGACCTATTACAAGTATGTCGCACTTGTCATTTGATAATAAAACATTATTTTTTTCTCTTGCAGTATGAATTCTATCTCTAATGAGCGATTCAAGTGTAGTATGATAGCTCAGGGGTTTTGTAATTACTACCTTTATCTTCCTATCATAACAGATTCTCGCAGTTTTTTTTACAGAATCTTTTAACTTCATCCCGGGATACAAGAAATAGGGCATTACGGTAATAGAATCTACATTGTTGGAAATGCACTTGTTAATCCCTTCTTCGATGTATGGCGGTATAACTTCAAGAAAGCAATGATCTACATATGCATATTCACTTTCATCCCTGATCATAGTACATAATTGGGCAAGCTCTTCTTTTGCCTCTGGTTCTCTGCTGCCTCTATCGATTAGTAACAAAGCTTTGTTCATATTAGATATCTACCTCAGAGTAATTTATCCTAGACACTGCGACTGTGAGGTTAGGAGGGAACTTTTGCTTTGTCACTATTAGTTCACCACCTGAGCTAAGTATTGACGAGGCTTCTGATACACTTGATGTGCCTTCGTATTTTTTTACCACGTCTGAAGGATTTGGGACCATAATCTTGTCTAACTTTTCTTTGTCATAAAACTCTAAAGGGATTCCATGCTTGTCTGAAAAAGATCCTAATGAAGCAGGAGGTTTACCTCTATTTATGGTTGAGAGATTTCTAATGCTAAGAAAAGACAATCCATTTTCCTTTAAGACTTTCAATATACCATCCTCTATTTCCTTCTGAGTTGTATCCCAGTGAAAACCTAACCCCACTACAAGACTCTTTGGCCTATAAATTACGGATTTATTGACAAGGAGTGGATCTGTAATGATCTTGTCAGAAATTATTAAACCGGCTTTGAAATCATCTGATCTTAATTCATCAATATCCTTTACTATTGATACATTTTTTGGTAATTCTTTGTTCCACCATTTTGTTTCACCGGTATCCTGATAGACACCTATTTTTTCTTCATTAACCATATAAGCACTAATCTTAGTAACGTTTTCAAAATTTTCAATACGCCATTTAAATTCGGAACCTAAAAGATCTACTGCTATCGTTTCATTGACATCGGCAGCTGTGGTGATTACAGGAGTTGAATTCAGTATATCTGCAATTGATTTGGTTAATGAGTTGGCTCCTCCCAGATGTCCAGACAGAGTACTTATTACAAAGTTCGCCTTATCATCTATAACGATAACTGCTGGATCTGTCTTTTTATCTTTCAACAGATTTGATATTAAACGGATTACAGCTCCCAATGAAAAAATGCAAATTATGCTTTCATATTCTTTGAAAATCTCCTCAATCATGATTTTTGTATTCTTTTCAAACCAGATAATCCCACCAGAAGAATCTTTGTGTTTTGATTGCGCATAAATTGATGCTGAAGGAATTTTTTCTTTTATTCTTTTTGATATATTGATTCCATTTTTAGTAATACAAACAATAGCAACCTTGCTGCTCATGCATTACTTTATAAAATTTATTCAAATAATATACTTTGTGTTAATTTGTTGTCTCAACGAACATAAAAATTCAAATATTGAATGAAACAACAGTAATGCAGTATACAGATGACATTGACCTTCTTTTGTAAGAGGAATCGTCACACCGAATGTCCTGGTGAATGGCCGATGGGCGACTCGTGTGGCTCAGATCATGACTGCTCATTTGACGTAAAAATGTCAAAATGCGAATGCTCATGTCATGTATGAGCAAGCGGTATGTTATGTGATAGCAGGTTTTTTGGACTTTATTTGAATGTAAATTACAAAAATGATCTTAATGGGGTCAGAAAATTATGGTTTTCGATCACTTCTATTTCACTCAGCCACCACATCATCATACCCCGTTAATAGTTTATTATTTATTGATTTCATTAATTCTTTCGCTTTTCGCTTCATAGGATCATTGATCTTGATTAGAACAAGTCCTTCCAATGGTTGACCATAACATACTAGAGAGTCTTTTGGTGCAAAATAACATACAGGAAGTGTCAGTAAATCCTCTTCACCAATAACCTGTAAAATGACATCTTTTTCACCAGTGAGGGCAAATCGTATTTTGGTAATAGCTTCCTTAGTAATGGTTCCTGCGGGATTAATACATGAAATTATAGTAAAATTCTTTGACCTTAGTTTAGTTATTCCATCATCCAAAATTGTATCTTTTTCCTGCCGCCTCTCAACTCCGTCAATTATGGCCAAGTCAGGGTAAATATCAAAGGCAACAAGTCTTTCAGTAGAACGGTCACCTACTGTTATTATTTTATGCTTAGTACCCGCAATCTCTTTTCTAATTTTTTTTTCTGTTATATCACTATCTAGAATTAGCTTTCCTAATGGTTTTTTAAGTTCTGCAAGAACTTCAGGCGGTATTGACACTTTGTTCTTTTGACTGTTCGTTTTCTGCTTTTTCTTGGTCCTGTAATTCTGAGGCAATTATACTGATTCTACCAGCAACAGTACGGGCAATTTTGTCAAATATGACTGCCTGGGCATTATTAGGTTCTGAAATCGTTACTGGATTGCCGCTATCACTTCCTGACATTATTTGTTGATGGAGAGGTATTTCTCCAATGAAAGGAACATTAAACTGATCGCTAACTTTCTGTCCCCCACCTGTACCAAAAATAGCGATTTTATTATTACAGTGTTGACATTCCAGATAACTCATATTTTCTATGACTCCAATGATGGGGACATTCAATTTGTTAAACATCCCTACTGCCTTTACGGCCACATTCATTGCCACATCTTGTGGAGTGGTAACTATGATTATTCCGGTTATTGGTATTGTCTGTGCCAAAGTTAAAGGTGCATCTCCAGTACCGGGTGGTAAGTCAATAAGAAGGTAATCAAGTTCACCCCAGTTTACATCCGTTAAAAACTGTTTTACAATTCCGGCTACAATAGGACCTCTATAGATTCCTGCTTGCTGCGATTGTTCATAAAAGAATCCCATTGAAATGACTTTTACTCCTTGAGCCAAAACAGGTTCTATTTTGTTATTAACTACTTCAGGTGCATTCTTGAGCCCTAGCATCAGAGGAACGCTTGGACCATAAATATCAGCATCCAGTAACCCTACCTTTGCGCCGGTCCTAGCTAATGTGAGAGCAAGGTTGACAGATACTGTTGTTTTTCCTACCCCTCCTTTACCACTTGCAATTGCAAGTATATTTTTGACACCAGGTAACAATTCGTCCATTGAAATCGAACGCCCTTCCATGACCCTGGCAGTTACTTTAAGATCAAGATCTTTAATTCCCAAGTCCATCATAGAATTACGAACGGACTCTTCTATCTCACTATTAAAAGGACAAGCCGGGGTGGTAAGCTCCAATGTAAATCCAACTTTTCCATCGTTAATTGCAAGGTCTTTAATCATGCCCATTGAAACTATGTCTTTATGCAATTCGGGATCTTCGATTGTCTGTAATTTTGCCATGATTTGCTCTATTGAGACCATATTATCGTACTCTTCCAAAGAATATTTAAATCATACAATATCACTGACCCTGATACTGAGTCAAGAAATAATGAAAAGGTTCATAAATTGATAATAAACAGATTGACAATAAGTAATGTTTGCGATAGTACACATGGATGATGTTGTTAGAATCCCTCCCAGTATGATGAAAAAATCTCTCTATGAGACCACAATGGAAATTCTCAAGGAGAAATACGAGAGTATGATAAATCCTGAATTGGGTTATGTTATCATGATTATTGATGCAAAAGCAAATAAGGTCGGAAAATTGGTTTCCGGTGACGGTGCAACCTTTCATAAGGTGTCTTTTAAGGCGTTAACATTTTATCCTAAAATGCAAGAAATTGTTGAAGGAGAAATTGTCGAAATTACTGATTTTGGTGCGTTCGTAAGAATAGGTCCAACTGATGCATTATTGCACCTCTCTCAAATAATTGATGATTATCTAAAGAGCGATGTCAAGCAAGGGGTAATAGTTGCAAATCAATCAGCCAAATCCCTTAAAATTGGATCAAAGCTTAGAGCAAGGGTTACCGCGATAAGTTTGGGAAAAGGCTCGGCAATGGGTAAAATAGGAATTACCTGTAGACAGCCTTTCCTTGGAGCTCTTGAATGGATTGAAGAAGAGATAAAGAAAGCCAAGAATCCTGCTGCAAATAACCAAAAAGAAAAGAAAGGGACAGTGGCAGCTTAATGGCGAAGGAACTTGCATGCAAAAAATGTAAGGCCATTACTATTGGAAAGGTGTGTCCTGTTTGCAAGTCTACCGAACTTTCATCCGATTGGTCTGGTACAATAGTAATATTTGATTCAAAGAATTCTTTGGTTGCATCAACACTTCAAATCTCTACTCCGCACAAATATGCATTAAAAGTAACTTGACTTTTAAGAAAAAACCAAAAGATCTAAATCAATATTTTAGTTTGCGAGAATCTCTCATTAGATTTCTCAGAGAAGATATAGCCACAGGCGATCTGACCAGCGAATATGTAATAAATAAGGATCTAAAATCTTCATCATTTATTATTTGTAAATCTGAAAGTGCAGTAGTCGCAGGGCTTGAAGAAGCCAGAACAATATTTGACATTTGCAAATGTGGTTCAAAAAGCTTAGTCAAAGACGGTGCCGTTGTAAAAAAAGGTAGTAGGGTATTGACTGTTAAAGGAAATACTAGATCTATTCTAAAAGCTGAAAGAACTGCTTTAAATTTAATGATGCGTATGAGTGGGATTGCAACTGACACAAAGAAATATGCAGATATTGCAAAAGCAGTTTCAAAAGATATAAAAATAACAGGAACCAGGAAGACTGCACCTGGCTTGAGATACTTTGATAAGAAATCAATTGAGCTGGGTGGTGGATATCCACATAGAAATACACTGGCTGAAATGATACTAATAAAGGATAATCATCTTGCGGTGACCAAATCCATAAAGGAAGCCATTTCTATGGCTAGACAAAAGTCTGGCAAAAATATCATGATAGAATGCGAAGTTATCGATACAAAATCATCTATAGAGGCAATTAATAGTGGTGCAGATATAATCATGCTGGATAACTTTTCTCCTCAACGCGCCCAGAAAACCATTTCTTATTTGAAGGAACTCGGTCTACGAAAAAAAATACTGATAGAAATTTCAGGCGGTGTCAATCTTTCGAATATCAAAAAGTATGCACATGCTTTACCAGATATGATATCAGTAGGTTCCTTAACTCATTCTAGTAAATCAGTTGATTTTTCGATGGAAATGGAAAATAATTAATTGATAAATTAATTACGATTAGTTAATCACTCTCAAGGACTTACTACCAAAGATATCAGTTGAATATTTGATTAAGATATCATTAACATACGTTCAATAGGAACCCTGGCCTTATCTGCAATTTGTTTTGGAACCTTGACTTCATATTGTTTATGTACAAGTGAGTCAACTACTTTTTCAATTGTTATCTGTTTCATGTATTTGCAGACAGCATTTTCCTTAACTGGTATGAACAACTTGTCTGGATTTTCTTTTTTCATTCTGTACATGATACCTGTTTCTGTGGCAACAACAAACTGATTGTTCTCTGATTTTCTGGCATGTTGCATCATCCCTTCAGTAGAAAGAATATGTGCTTTCCTCGTTATGTCGCCAGAAGCCAGACCATACAGAGTTGATGAGGTACAGCCACATTCAGGATGAATCATGAATTCTGCACTATTGTATTTTTGAAAAATATTATTAATGTCAGCTGCAGTGATACCCGCATGAACATGACATTCTCCTGGCCATACATACAAATTCTTCCTGCCAGTGACCTCACCAACATACGAGCCCAAGAACATGTCAGGTAAGAATAAGATTTCAGTATCACGGGGAATGCTGTTTACAACCTTTACTGCATTGGAGGAAGTGCAACAATAGTCAGAGAGGGCTTTTACTTCTGCACTGGTATTAACATAGCTAACTACGACAGCACTGGGATGTTCTTCCTTCCATTTCATTAATTCAGATGAATTTATCGTCGAAGCAAGAGAACATCCGGCTTCCAGATCGGGAATCAAGACTGTCTTTTCTGGGCATAAAATTGAAGCGGTTTCTGCCATGAAATGTACACCACAAAATACAATAATGTCGGCATCTGTTTTGGCTGCTTCTCTTGATAATGCCAGTGAATCGCCTATAAAATCAGCAATATCTTGAACCTCGGGGACCTGGTAATTGTGTGCCAAAATGATAGCGTTACGCTCTTTCTTTAGTGCGTTTATTTGATCGAAATGCATTGATTGGACTAGTGTCATCTGATGCGCTTGTTTTACATAATTATAGATTTAAAGTAGTACAATTTAGGATAACATTGCCTATTTCACGCATGATAAGGGCAATACTTGCCACTTTGATATGACAGAGAAGTACGATGAATTATTGCAGTAATAGATATATTATATCAAAGTGAACCCTATTTCAAATGCCAACTCATGGATCGTTAACAAAGGCAGGAAAAGTAAGAGGTCAAACTCCCAAGATTGAAGGTAAAAAGAGAGTAAGTCCCATATCAAAATTGAGAAACAAGATAAATTTTGTAAAGAGATTTGAAAAGAGGCGCCAGCCTGGACAAAAAAAGCCAGAACGTATGGGTAGAAGACGTTAGTCTGAAACTCATTATTTATCACCCTTCTTAAATTATTTTAGATACTTCATTGTTTAGCAACATGTAAATCCAAATATTGACAAGTTAAATTATTACAATATGGAGAAGAAAGTTGCAGTAATAGGCTATGGCAGCATTGGTAAAGAAATTATCGCATCAGCAAAAAGACAAGAGATTCCAAATGCCAAGATTGTAGCAGTATTTGATAAACAATCTCAAGTTGTTAATTCTGTTGATAATGAAAATTCCGATGTACATTTGTTTTCAGATTTCGATGTATTCTATAATTCCCAAACTTATTCCAATCTAGATGTCATAATAGAGTGCGCTTCAAAAGACGCCGTTAAAGAATACGGTAAAAAAATAATCGAGTCAAAAAAGGACCTGATTGTTTTGAGTGTGGGTGCGTTTTCAGATAAAGAATACTTGGCAGAATTACAAGATTTGTCGAACTTGAACAATACTAGAATATTGATACCTACTGGTGCCATTGCAGGACTAGATTCCATTAGAAGCGTAAAAAAATATCTGGATAGTTTGTCTATTACGACAACAAAGCATCCCACATCACTTGCAGGGGCACCGTTCTTTAAGAGATCAAAAATAAAGTTAGATGGTATTAACAGCGAAACAGTCCTTTTTGAAGGTAATGCTTCTACTGCTATTGAGTTATTTCCTGCCAATGTGAATGTAGCAGTGGCAACCGCACTGGCTGGAATTGGCTTGGAAAAAACTCGTGTAAGGATCATAGCAGACCCACTGATATCAGTGAATAAACATGAAATAGTAGCCAAGGGGAGTTTCGGAGAAATACACATTATCGTCCAAAATATACCGAGCCCTTCAAATCCTAAAACCAGTTACTTGGCATCTCTTTCTGCTATAGAATGTTTGAGAAGCCTGTGTAACGAAAGTTTCAGAATAGGGACCTGATACGGATAAATTTTGACAGTTTATATGTGGAATATTTATTTGACAAGATTAACTATGAGTTATAACGGATTTAAGACAAACGACATGTTCGGTCCAAAACCAGTAGAAGTAGGAAAGGAATACGACGTGCAGATCACGGAATTAAGTAGGAAAGGAGATGGAATAGCAAGGATACAGCGATTTGTGATATTTGTAAAGAATGGAAAGGTAGGCCAAAATACAAAGATAAAGATAATCCAGGTTGGAAATAGATTTGCTACTGCTGAAATTGTCAACGATTCTGAAAGTCAGAGTCAGACTGAGACAGCACCTGCAAATGCTGAAGCCAATACAGAAACTACAGAAACAAGTACAGAATAGACAACCTGCTCCAGTTACTTTTGAAATTTTTATTATTTTATATCTTTATAAAAACTAGTTTTGTGAATTATTTTTATCAAGTATCATTTTATCAATTACAATTTCTAATTTAGAAAAGTGGCTTGAAGAATAACATCATAGCTATTATTGCAATTTCATTTATTATCGTGGGTTCACTATGGGGAATTGGGAATATAGTTTCTCAAGATAATACCCAATTATCCAAGAACGAAGGCATCATAATGTTAATGAAAGATAATAAATTTAATGTTACTAATCCTGATATTACTGTCAAAATCAATCAGCCATTAAAAATTAGCATCGTAAACCAGGATTTTAGGAAACATGATTTTATTGTTGACGATCTGAATATCAATACAGGTTTTATCTCGAGTGGACAGGATTTTACGACATTGATCGCTTCAGATAAGGCAGGCTCTTATAGGTATTATTGTTCAATTCATCCCGGAATCATGGAAGGCAAAATCATAGTCACAAATTAGTGAAAATTTAGCCAAAGGCTGTTTCATTAATATGTTGAAATGGTAATTGTATGATTGCTATGCACAATCCCTAGCCTAACTTTTGAACGAATCAGTTAGTTTCTTGTGATACATGCTCTTGCACCCATCAACATGCAACATATTGTCTGGTATCACTCTAAGGTGCTTCATTCTCCTTTTATCGTACACCGAGCTTAAGTATTTGTAACAAATAGAACAGACAAATTCTATCTCCATTTGCTTCATATTTTGTTCTAATTGGGAATTAATCTTTAATGTTTTTAGTCCACTGAGTTTTTATCAGCGACATACCAGATATTCCAAGATATTCTCTACAATTGCTATTTTCGTGATATATCTTGAATTGTTTTCTCTTGATTTAACCAAAAACATGATTAAACCAACACTTAAAATAGGCAAAAAACTCAGTGTAGAAAAATGGCTGCACGAAAGAATACATCGAGAAAAAAGCGATTGATAAGGAGAGTTAAACAGAACAGACCAGTGCCAGCCTGGGTAATAATTAGAACCCATCGTCATGTTAGAACGAATCCAAAGCGAAGAGCTTGGAGAAGGTCGGATGTCAACGTAGGATAATATTAAAGGATTGATAGAAAATGTCTGAAGATAATTCAACAAGAATTTACACAGTGAATCTGACGAAAGCCTGGGATACTCCAAAGTATAGAAGAACTGATCGAGTAATAAACATCATAAAGGAATTTACCCAACGCCATATGCAGACTAATAAGGTCAAGATAGATCAAGATTTGAACAGAGATATCTGGTCTAGAGGAAAAAGGAATCCGCCAAGGAAGATAAGGTTGAGAATGATAAAAGAAGATGATGATACAGTTGTGGTCAGTTCATACATTGAGGAAAAAAGCTCACTGTCTAAGGAGTCTGTGGAAGAATCGGAAGTACAGGCAGAAAAGGTAGAAGAGAAAGTGGAAGAGAAAGTGGAAGAGAAAGTGGAAGAAAAGGCAGAAGTACAGGCAGAAAAGGTAGAAGAGAAAGGC
>JACMIO010000105.1 GCA_014381105.1 bacterium
CTTTATCCAGTGATGAAAAAATCGAGACATTAGAGAAACATAATACCAATCTTCATTTTGCAACCTAACCCATTCTTCATTCTTTGATACGTATATGAAAAACAGAGTAGGGTACTGCAAATCAACAATTAAGACAAATTATGCAAATAAATACTAATGAACGCAGAAGATTTCGTTTTTCATTTATTGTACCTTTCAGTACCATGTCGTAAAACTTATACACTCAACTTTAGAACCATTAAAAAGCGATGCTAATGTGGGGTCGTAGCGAAGCCAGGCATCGCAACGGGCTCCAGATCTAACAAACAGGGCTTTATTAGAGAAAGATACCCGTGGATCAGGGGTTCAAATGTGCGGTATACCGTAACAGAACAAATCCCTTCGGCCCCATCGTATCATTATCGTTACTTTGAATAGGTGTTTCTATACAATTATGGAAAGATGGACGCAATTTTGCATTCTATTCGTACAGCAATTATTGAAGATAATATTTCCATTATCTGAGACAGTCTTCAATTGCTCTAAAAGATCCAAATGTCTTTTGAGCTTCAGGAATATGTTTTTGGAGAGATTCACTGGCCGATTCTATGAATAATGACATCGGGTCTTGTTTCTTGAACAACTTTAAGAACGATTTTTTAGGGTTATTTAACTTGTCAAAAAAGATAGTCGAACTGTCCTCTATAATGACGTCTGCCTCGCTGCAAGCTACACCATGATTTAGGAGATGCTTTTCTAGCTTTGCAGCAAATCGTGCAAAGTGAACTGAATAAGTATCTTGATCTAATTTTGGCAATAACAACTATCTATCGAATCCATAATATTTAAAAATTTTTTATTCAAACCCCGTATTCGTCTTCGGACTCGGTCTTTTGTCAAATTATTTGTGGAGATATGTGCTAATAGAACAAGTTGTGATTAATGTTCACTGGTATGTGTGTAAGTAGGCAAAATCTTTGCGAATTTTCTATTCTCATTAATTTGCCACGATTATTATTCATAGTGCAACTTTTGTAAATACTTGAGTCGTACATGAGAGGTGGGGAAGGGATTCGAACCCTTATAGATTCGCTAACTACTTGGTGATTCTGCAGGCGAACGCATAGCCTCTCTGCCACCCCACCATAAGTTATGGGTGACAAATTTTCTCAATTTAAAGCATTGTCTGTTTTTAAAGCTGTGTGGTATACTACCAACCATTCAAAAAAATATCTCGTTGATAGAATTTTGTTGGTTATTCTTCAGTCATTTTTGTGAATCGTTTATCTATTGGATTATATTCACAGCCCATTGGCCCGCAATATCTTCCAACATATTCTGCCTTTGGTCTATAGAGCGCAGGTTTAGGAGCCGCCTCGGCAAATTTCTCTTCAATCACATGGGAAGTCCAGCCAGAAATTCTAGCAATGGCAAAAATCGGAGTGAACAAATCCATAGGAATTCCCAAGCTGTAATAGAGTGATGCACTGTATAGGTCAACATTTGGATATATTGATTGTTTTCTAGTTTCCAGCAAATATTTCTTGGTTGTTTTTTCAACCTGTTCTGTCATGTCAAACCATGGAGTCTGTCGTTCCTTGTTAACAGTCTTTGATAATCGATACAGGACTTCTGCTCTAGGGTCTGTAGTTTTATAAACTGCATGTCCCATGCCCATAATCTTGTCTCCATGTTCTAATTTGCCGATAATCCACTTGTCAACATTCTCTGTCTTTCCTATCTCTAGTAGCATTTTCATAACCTGGGTATTTGCCCCTCCATGCAATGAGCCGGACAATGCCGCAATTGCTCCATTTATTGATGCATAAATATGTGATTTTGTAGATGCAATTTCTCTGGCTGCAAAGGTGGAAGCGTTAAAACTATGTTCTGCATGAAGTATCAAACAGATATCAAATATCTTTGCTTCTTCATGTTTTGGTTTATTACCAAAAAGCATGTAAAGAAAATTATCAGCATTTGTCATTTCATTTGATGGTTTAACTATTTCTTTACCACTTCTAATTCTGTCCCAAACAGCAACAATTGTTGGAATCTTTGAAATCAGCATCTTGCCTCTCTTAATATTCATCTCCCTTGAGTCATCCTGAATGTCCAAATCATAATCGGGCAACTGTGAAACGCATGACTGCAGTACGTCCATAGGAGAAGCTGTAACTGGTCTGTTTTTCAAATTTTGATATAATGCTTCTGGAATTTCTCGATTTTCTTTGAGGTCTAGTGTAAACTCAGCCAGTTCATCCTTTGTTGGCAGATCTCCAAAAAGCAACAGATATGCGGTTTCTTCAAAAGTTGAATGAGTTACAAGATCTAAAATATCATAACCACGATAAATCAACTCACCATGCTCGCCGTCAATTGAACATATCCTGGTATCCGCAACTACAATATTTCTCAGGCCTATGTTTCTAGCATCTATATTCCTCATGCCGCTCATCAAAAATCACTCATTGACATATATCACGTCAAATTTATATATAATCTTGTGTAAACTATGTAAACTTTAACAAATGTTACGAAATTAAAGATTAAAAATAATGTGGTATATGTCTGACCTACACAAGCAAATTAAAAAGTTATTTATGTAGATTAGATAAATCTTTAGAATTTGGGTATTTAAACTCTGTAAAGTCCATTACAGCAATGGCAGCGTGACGAGCGATTGCTAAAAAAATGCAA
>JACMIO010000106.1 GCA_014381105.1 bacterium
AAGGAAGTTTCCCCCGCTCTGCGCTCAATACTTCAGTTAATAGTTTTGGCAATAGCTATAGTTTCGCTCTATGAATTTGTCTATAATTTTATTGTATGGAGTTCATTGATAACGATCAATGCGCTAGGTGGGAGCATAAATTTGGATAGCATTAGCATACCTTATCCAAATCCTGATACCCCATGGAATCTAGTCTTTGCAACAAAGATGTCATTGGCCGCCTTCTTGATTTCTACTCATGGATTCTATATTATTTCAAAGAAGGGCAAAGAATAGACCAAAAATTTCTGTTCAATAAACCATACGAGAACTTGTGAATGATTAAATTTTTTTAGTCAAAGTTATATGCCCGTTTTTTACTCAGAAAATGTATCAAGATGACCTCTAGGGAAAATTCTAAAGAACAAATTTCATCAGAGCAAAAAATCAGTGAGATGCTCCAACAATCAAAGATCCTCGAAGCTTACATGAATGACATTTTAACAAAAGAAGCTACTGTAACCAGACTCATAACAGAGGCCCATCTGGCTTCGGAGGCAATACAAGAATTATCTTCTACCACTCAAGATGAATCTCTTGTCCCAATAGGGATTGGTGTATATCTTAAGGTCACGGTTCCTCAAGTAACAAGTCTACTTGTTAATGTAGGTTCAGGCGTTACTATTGAAAAGTCAAAGGAAAATGCGAAAAATTATGTGGAACTAAGAATCAAGGAATTTGAACTTGCATTGAAACAATTACAATCACAAAAAGAGCAGATTGCAATGCGCATGAATCAACTCCAAAACGAAGTAAATGTTGAAATGCAAAAATCTCAAAGACCCCCGAACTCATAAGAGGTAGGATTGCGCTCCGTTTGTTTGAAAAATTAAGAAAAATATTTTCTGAAACCGCAAAGAATCTTGGTCAAAAATCAATTTCTAAAAAGGACATAGACTCGATTCTCGACGAATTGCAGATCAGTTTAATGGAAAATGACGTAGCTCATGAAATAGTAGATGAGATGACTTCAAAGATAAAAACGGAGATTATGGATTTAAAGCTTGAAAGGAGCGAAAATTCTGATCAAGTTATCACGACGAAGTTATACTCGTTCCTATACGAGTTATTTTTGTCGACTAACACCAAGACTGACGTTATTCAATCTATTTTAGAAAAGAAAAAATCAAAAGCCGGTCCATATTCTATTGTCTTTCTTGGTATCAATGGTACTGGAAAAACTACCACAGTCGCAAAATTTTGTAAATTATTGAGAGACAGGGGTATTTCAGTTGTTCTGGCAGCCGCAGACACGCACAGAGCCGGTGCTATTGAGCAAATTACCCACCATGGTAACAATCTAAATGTTAAGGTAATTTCGCAAAGATATGGTGCTGATCCGTCTGCAGTTGCAAGAGATGCATTGGAGCACGCAAAAAAGAATTACATTGAGGCCGTATTGATAGACACTGCTGGTAGGATGCAGACGTCAAAAAATCTAATGGAAGAAGTTAGTAAAATAATCAGAGTCATAAAACCAGATTTGAAAATATTTGTTGGTGATTCTTTGGCAGGAAACGATACTGTTAACCAGGCGCGAGAATTTTACGAGTATACAAAGTATGATGGTTCAATTTTGACAAAAAGTGATGCCGATTCTAAAGGCGGTGCTGCTATTTCAATCGCTTATCTGACACATAAACCTATTTTGTATCTTGGAATTGGGCAAGGTTATGGAGATTTGGAAGAATTTGATCACGACAGATTTCTTGATTCTATATTCAAAGATAAAGTATATGATAAAAGTGGTAAAATTCTGACACCAACGGGTGTAACATCCACAGATAATATCAGTAAGGATGAACCTGTAATTGAGATTCCAAATGTGAATTCACCATCAGAAAATTCAAAGCTTGAATCGCCATCTAGCAACCCTGAAAAAATAACGGAGATAGAGGAGATAAAGAAACTATCAACAGTGCCCCAGACATTAGAAGTAGCGCCAAACAAGATTGATGATAACCAGAAGTTAGACGATGGCCGATTAAATCCTGTTACAGAAGAAAAAATGGACTCAAAAACGGTAATAAATGAACCAAAACCAAAAGGAGGATTGTTTTTCAAAAAGATCTTTAAGGACAATAAAGATAAAACGGATACTGATGATGGTAAACACAGTACAGCTGATAAAATTGAAACTAGAAAAGAAATGAACAAAAAAGAAAATAAGAGTAAAAGTAAATCCAAATCTGAGAAAGAGAATGAATCTGAAAACGACGAAGTTGTTTATTTGACCGATGATGATATAAATGATCTCATTAAGTAAGAATTATCTCCGTAGCATCGCGGATTTAACCGAGAAAGAAATCCAGAGTTTAATTGAACATGCGATTGAGTTTAAGAATAAAGATGGGAACAGTAACAACCAATCTCTGGCCGGGAAAACTCTTGCACTAATGT
This sequence comes from bacterium, assembly GCA_014381105.1. Taxonomy (GTDB): domain Archaea; phylum Thermoproteota; class Nitrososphaeria; order Nitrososphaerales; family Nitrososphaeraceae; genus TA-21. The sequence goes on from JACMIO010000106.1 coordinate 2,440, forward strand.
TTGAAAAACCATCAACCAGGACGCGCTTGAGCTTTGAAACAGCGATGTTTCAACTGGGTGGTAATACTATCTATCTAAATTCCAATGATCTTCAGCTCTCTAGAGGCGAGTCTATTGAAGACACTGCAAAGACCATTTCTTTGTATGTGGACTGTCTCGTGGCAAGAGTCTACTCTCATGACACAATACTGGATTTGGCGCAGAATTGCGAGATTCCTGTAATTAATGGCTTGTCTGATTTGTATCATCCATGTCAGATTCTTGCTGACCTTATGACTATCTTAGAGCTCAAAAAAACCTTTGAAGGCTTAACGTTAGCCTGGGTTGGAGATGGTAATAATGTTTGCAATGACCTGTTAATCGGATGTGCAAAAATGGGGATTAATATCAAAGCTGCAATTCCTCAAAACTACGAGCCTCCACAAACAGTACTTGATCTAGTAACTAACGAAGCAAAATTAAAAAACTCTAAATTTACTCTAGTGAAAGAACCAATTGAAGCTGTACAGAATGCAGATGTTGTTGTAACAGATACGTTTGTTTCTATTGGAAACGAAAAAGAGGACGAGAAGAGAAGATCTACTTTTATTCCAAAGTATCAAGTAAATGGAAAACTGATGAGCTATTCAAAAGATGATGCAATCTTCATGCATTGTTTGCCTGCAAAACGAGGCCAAGAAGTTACGTCGGATGTTATAGATGGAAAAAAATCAGTCGTGTGGAAGGAGGCCGAGAATAGACTCCACGTACAAAAATCTGTATTGATCGGGTTGCTCTCCTAATTATGTGATATTGAATTAATATTCAAAAAAATACAAATAAATTTTCTTTAAATAACTGTGGAATCGAAGGAAAATCAAAACACTCAGAGTTTTGAAACGCCAAGTTAAATTGGATCAAAATTTACTATCCAATTGCAAATCCTCAGCTTGCATCCAAACAAATGCAGTGTGGTCACATCCTGCTGATTTGTCCTGTTCACAGAGGATGAAATTTTCGTGTAATTTCACATCGAAAAATTTTCTCTCACTAATGTTAATCACGACAATATTATTCTTTTCAACCATCGCAATTTGCAGTCCTGGCCACATTTTACTAATCATTTTATTTCGGTTCAAATGTCTATCAATAATGTTCTCGATGTGCTCATTTACATTATAGAGTTTTTCCTCTGCTTCTTTCATTAGTTCTTCATAGAGTTCCGACCTGACACATATTGCTGACTTTTCCTCTTTATTATCTTGAGACATCCGATATGATCTTTTCAACACGTTTTATATTTTTATCAAATTATTAACATTATTTAGATTAAACTTGATAACAGACAAACTTAGTCGATGTCGGCTGATACTTGAATGTGGTATTGGTCTTTCCCCACGCATAAGTCAATTTGGAATGCATTTGCGAAAACCACTATTTTATTTGTTAGAATAAGATAATATCATAATACGCATTATTTGCACCAGTTACTAATCATACGCATAAAATGATAATATGTAGTTTATCGCAATGAGCGATACACTTTTCCTGATACTACGTGCTCTCCTTATGTTTTGTCTTATGGTACTAATATCAATGTCAATGTTTACATCAGGACCAATATCTTATTTAGGATTTCAATAAGTAACTATGTCGTAACAATTTCCTTTATTGTATTTGTTATCTTCTGTTTTACAAGATCTATTCTTTCTTTCTTTTTCTGAACTTCATTTGAATATTTTTGTAATTGCAACTTGCTTTTTCTTATAATTCTAGTCTGATCCTTCGGATTAGGGGAACCTTCAGAATTTCGGATTCTTATGGATTTATTTGAGTCAATTTCCCTTATTGCTTTGACTAGTTCACCAGGAGCGATGTTGGCTTTCACCTTTGACAATACATCTTTGATATCGCCAGTTGATAACGACCTGAAAGGTATCTCATCATTGTTGTTTACGGAAAGATTTACTAGCGCTCCAACCAACTGGTGTGCGGTTCTAAATGGTACCTTGTATTTTGTAACCAATACTTCAGCAATATCCAACGATACCGCATAACTTTTCGTCGATGCGCTTCTCATTGCATCTTTTTTTACTACCAGATATTGAATTACGTCATTCATAATATCAAGTGACGATATTACTAATTCGACAGAATTCCAAAATGGAATCTTGGTATCTTGCAAGTCCCTGCTATAGCCAGAAGGTAGTGATTTCAGTATTATCATGATAGTTGTAAGGTTTCCAATCACAATTGCAGTTTTGGACCTTGTAATTTCAAGTGGATCAGGATTCCTTTTTTGTGGCATAGCGCTTGACGTTGATGCATGTTTGTCACTGATTTCAATGAAACCAAACTCTTGGGAGGACCAAATAATAAGGTCTTCTGATATTCTACTCAACGTTATCATTATTGAGGCAATATTCGACGTAAATTCAATCATAAAATCCCTTGAAGATGTTGCATCTATGGAATTGGACAGTATATTGTCAAACCCAAGCAGTTTTGCCGTCATGTTTCTGTCAATTGGTAAAAGCGATCCTCCAATAGGACCTGCGCCTAATGGCGATTGATTTATCCTTTCATAGAGTGAAAACAATTTATCGATTTCGCGTATCAGCGCCTCTGAATATGATAGCAGATAATGAGCAAAGTTTCCAATCTGTGCCTGCTGCAAATGTGTGTAAAGCGGCATTATTGAATCTAGGTTATCTTCAGACTTGTCTATCAGTTGTTTTGTCAATCTATTCAGGTGAATCATGACATTGATTATGTCATCCCTTGCCTTAATTCGAATATCTGTAATAATCTGATCATTGCGAGATCTGCCTGTCTGAATTTTGCCCCCTACGTTGATTCCTGTCTTTTTTATCAAATGAGTCTCAAGCGCTTCATGGATGTCTTCACAACCTTCCCTGGAAAGTTTATCCGGATGATGCAAAACATTATTCAATTCTCCTACCAAGCGAGAAACTTCATGCTTTTCTAACACATGAATCTTGTATAGCATTATAACGTGAACCTTGGTACATAAAATATCGTAATAGAGAATCTTATCATCTATTTCAATGGATGAAAGAAAATTTAATGTACGCTTATCTAGATCTTCTTTGTGGCGCGATCTATACATTGTTAAAACAAACTACTGCTAGACTTGATTATTAATATTTGTGACACGGCAATCTTTTTGCATTGTACCTGGCAATCAATTTCAAGATCAAAAATCAATAGTTAAATAGTATAAAAATAAATTAATTAGGCATATGGGTCAGGAAATTCAACAATTGCGTAAGTCAATATTTGATGAGCTCACAAAAATCGTAGATCCTGAAATTGGAGTTTCGATCATGGAACTAGAATTAATTGATAAAGTGGACATTGAAGAGGGTAAAGTAAAAATAGATTTACACTTGACAAGTCCGTTTTGTCCTGCTATATTTGGTTTCAAAATTGCTCAAGACATTAGGGATAATGTCTACAAGATACAGGGTGTCAGTGGATCGCATGTCAACGTGAGTAATCACTTCATGGCCGATGCAATAAACAAACAAGTCAACGAGAGCAAATTACCCTCAAAATAGTTGATTCCCAAAATTTGTCTTAAAAATAATGGGATTCAAAACTTTTCTGATTTTTGATCTCTAACTCTTGCTGTTAGAACATTAGTATCTTATTCTGTATCTGCGCCGTTGTTGTTATTGTTGTTGCCGTTTACTTCAATTTTTTTCGCCGGAACTTTATCGTTCTTGGATATGCCAAGCATGTAGGATCTCAATAGCTGAATCCCTAAAGCAGGGTCTACTCCTTTAGGACATACTTTACTACACGAACCGGCAAAGTGACATCGCCAAATTCCATGTCTGTCATCAACAATATCCAATCTTTTCTTCGATTCATCCCTCGTGTCGGCAAAATATCTGTACTGTTGCGCCAAAGCCTGCGGTCCTGGAAAATTCAGATCAGTTCCAACAGTAGGGCATGCAGAATAACACAATCCGCAATTTATGCAGTACGAAAACTGTAGATATTTGTCCACGTCTTCAGGGGATTGGTAAAATGAAAAAGTTCCTTTGCTAGTATCAGCTTCGGTACTGTCATTAGTCTGAATGTACGGCTGCATGCTTTTGTGGTGGTTAAAGAATCGGGAAAAATCAGTAACAAGATCTCTTATTATTGGAAAATTTGACAAGGGCTCGCATTCAATAGTAGATTTTTCCAATTCAGAGATTTTTGTATAACAGGCCAATTTAGGAACACCATTTATTTTCATTCCGCAGGAACCACATGACGCCATCCTGCAAGAATATCTAATTGCAACGCTAGGATCCATGTAACTTTTTACATAAAGTAAGGCATCAAGCACGGTTGTCCATTTTTTATATGGAACTTCAAAAGTGTCATGATGGGATCCTGAGTCCTGCCCCCTGTTTTCTCTATACACTTTTAATGTTATCTTTTGCTCATTTTTATTGTCGATAGCAGTGTTATTCAATATCTAAAATCACAATCCATTTGCTAATATTATTGTTCTAGTGCCATATGCTATTAGTCCTATCATTGCTGAAATTGTCACAACTGTAACCATGTTTTCCCACGCTCTACTCTGTCTTAGCTCTAGTAATATTATTCTTATTCCGTTAAATCCATGTACAGAAATCAAAACAAGAATTGACTCTAGAATTAGAACATAGATAATATTCTTGTAATTGGCAATAATGTATTCGTATTCAAGACTCTGCTCAAATGGAACTACTAGTCTCATCATTATGTGAAGTGCCACAACAAATATTGCAGCAATTCCTGTGATGTAATGAATTTTCATTATTTGACTTTCTTTCAATATTGTGCGGCTTACCATTTTGATTGATTCATTACACTCCAAACAAGACATTAAATCCATAGAACATTGCAGCTGCAGCCAGGATTAATGCTATCCATATTCCCGATTTTTGTCTGTAATTCAATGATGCCGGATTGTAGGGATAGTCAGGTCTACCGGGGGTTCCCAAACCAATACCTGCGTGAGTAAAGATGAGTCGAATCCCATTTGCAGAATGAAATGTGCTAGCTCCAATTACCATAATTAGAAACAAATGCCCCCACACTGTTTGAGTTAATTCCAAGAAAGATTCCCAAGCATTCTGCCCATTGACTATAGTACTTGTTTCATACACATGTCCTATAAAGTAGATTAAAAGAAAAACTCCAGTTAATCTCTGAAGCCAGTAAGAAATTCGCTCCCACCCATATCGCGAAGGATTAAGCCATCCGCCTATTCCTTCCAAATTGTTACGAGTCGACCGTTCTATTTCTTTCATCAGTATTTTCTCTCTGCCGGGACATATCGTGTTAATGTTACAGGATGCCACGAAAATTGTGGTTCTCCTTCTCCTTTAAAATATGCCAGTGTATGCTTTAGGAAATTAACATCATCCCTATTAGGATAATCGGTCCTAGAATGGGCACCGCGTGATTCTCTCCTGTTCAAGGCTCCAGCAATTATTATTTCTCCTACTCTCAATAATGAATCTATCTCCATTACATTGATGAAATTTGTGTTATATTCTTTAGCGCTGTCATCAACATGCTTCCATGTCAGGTCTCGAAGCTCTCTTACTTTTTTCAATCCTTCGACGAGTTTGTTTTCATCCCTGAAAATATAGGCTTTGATATCCATCATGTCTGTAAACTCCTTTCTGATATCGTATGGATTTACCTCACCTCTACCACGGAAAATACCATCAAATATTCTCTTTTCTTCTGTGTGAACCTTGTTTTCTATGTTGGTTGCAGTTGTGGCTTTTTCTTTCTTCTTGTCTGCATATTGGGCGGCAAATCTGCCTGTGATGCTTCCCCAGACCAAGCATTCCGATGTAGAGTTTGCTCCAAGCCTATTGGCTCCATGCAGGCTATTACAGGCTGCTTCTCCTGCAGTCCACAAACCATTCATCTCGGTTTGACCATCAATATTGGTGTGAATGCCACCCATCATGTAGTGGCAAACAGGTCTAATTTCTATGGGTTCACTTATTATGTCCACACTGGAGAATTTGATACCAATCTCTCTGATTCCAGCTAACTTTTCTTTTATACGCTCTTCGCCCAGGTGGGTGAGATCTAACT
>JACMIO010000020.1 GCA_014381105.1 bacterium
AGAGTTTGAATCGTCCTGAATCAATACCACGCTTAAATGCCTCGTTTACGTGAGGTTCTGGAATGGTAGTCCTACCCCTTCTTGCCTCCGCCAAAACTTTCTTTGATTTATCAGCACCTATGACATGGGCCCCCGCTCTGAGCCAGACGGCCGCCAAAGGTGCGCCTACATGACCCAGTCCATAAATAGCAATTTTGAGCTTACCACTCTTTATTTTTTTTATTATCTCTGCATTCTTCTTTAGACTGGGAGATTTTAGTGCCATAGGGTAACTTTAGCGGTCCTTAATATGTACATATTGGATTTTATCTTGATGATAAAATTTATCCAAATTCTTGAATCAACTAAACTTTCTTGTTTGTAAATAAATTAGCGAAAATCTATTTTCACGCACAAATGAAACGTGTCTTGTTTTATGATTCTAATTTCTTGATAGTTCTGGCAATTCTTTCTACCACTTGAAAGAATTCAGGATCGAATTGAAGTTTGTCCTCTCTTTTCCATTTCGTGTACACTCTAACCCTATCTTTTTGGGGATCGATACTAATTTCACCTTCCTTCAACATCAGGGGCTTTAGCATTTCAGTGAGCTCCTTATCTGCTGCCAGTCTTTCAGCCAGTCTTCCTCCTACCCATTCTATTTCAGTGATTCTCTTTTCTTCTAAATGTCCTTTGGTTTTTGCTCTGCACTTTGCCATATATGATGATGGGGTGGAAACATTTACTGGCTCAACTAGATAATGGATCTGAAAATATGGTAATGCACCATACGGGAGAGGATTTGGGTCTGGTTTCGCCATCAATTAATGTACGAGATTTTGGATTCAATCATATATCAATGTAATGCATTCATGTCCACAGGATCATACGTGAATTCAGTGCATGGTTTCCAAGCTTCTACACTAATCACCAAGAATGTTTAGTTCTGCACTATAATTCTTTAATTGACTTTCGTCAAATTAATACTATCAAGTTTGATAATCTGTCCTCTAATCTCACCATTTTCGTGGTATGGCGTGTCGATATTGATATAGGTAGTTCCATTTTTCATTGCAAGAATCAGGTCTGTTAGGACTTTTCCCTCCAGTGAACCTTTAAGATCAGAACTATTTATGTTTCCTCTTATTGATGTTTCCTGCCTTATCCCATTCTTCTTGCTATCATTTAAAAGATCAACTACCGTTTCACCGTTATGGCCCATTTCGCCCAAATGGATATCAGCACTTGTTACATCTGATGATCCTGATACCTTAATCTTGTACTTTATCACAGTATCATGCGATGTAGTTCTAAATGAAGCCGTTCCATTCATGCTACTCTCTGTAGGAGGTGTAACCTGGTCTCCTGACATCGACGCTGTAAATTTTACTGCCTGTGTGTTTGTTGATAAGATCGTTGTTCCCAAAAGAGTAACCAGACTAATGACCAGTAGTACAAGTTTTACATCTGTGATTCTCTTCAAGATCATTTGCTTGCAAGTTTGATATTATACCAATCCTCCTAAAAGCATTATGCTCAGAGTTCATCTCTTATCGACTATTCGCTTGAAGCGATGTGGCATTTAACACATGCCGGCAAAATGCCACTGCCTTGTGTTAATAACTCCAAATTATTTTGAATCTAATACCGTATCTAAAAATTTTGGAATATCTGATACACTTTGTCTTTCTTGCTGCATGGAGTCTCTATGTCTTATAGTAACCGTATCGTCATTCATTGTCTGATTATCAATAGTCAAGGCAAATGGAGCTCCTATTTCTTCAAGCCTTCTGTATCTTCTTCCTATGGAACCTGACTCGTCATAAAATGTTGAATAATCTAATTTTAGGCTTGCATGTATATCCTGTGCTTTTTCCCGCAGTCCATCCTTGGTTACGAGCGGGAAAACCCCTACAAGTACAGGTGCAACCTGCGGAACAAGTTTTAATACAACTCTCTTTGACTCAAGATCTTCATAATAAGAATGTTCTAAAATAGAGTAAATACTTCTATCAATCCCCATTGAAAGTTCAAATATATGTGGTAAAACTTTTGTATTATCAGACGGGTCAATTACATTAAGATTCTGCTTGCTTATTGCACTATGTTTGCTTAAATCATAATCCGATCTATAATTGCATGCAACCAATTCTAACCAACCATTGCTTGTTTCAACTTCAAAATCAAATGCGGTCGATGCATAAAATGCTTTTTCATCGTCAGACAATTGCCTAAACCTGGTGCGTTCCATATTTATGCCGGTCTTGCTGTAAAACATTGTCAGTAGTGACATGTAGTAAGCGACAAGTTTGTTTGGCAATACTCCCTTTTGCACCGCCTCTTCTGCGCTGAGTGTCTGAGATGAGTTATCTAAGAATAGTGTAAGAGATGTGTTTTTGATTTGTTCAAATTTCGGTACATCATTTAATTTGTTGGGATTGC
>JACMIO010000107.1 GCA_014381105.1 bacterium
ATCTTTGAATTCCACATACAACAGATGGATCGTATCCAACTATTCTTTCAGCCTCTTCCAAGTTCTCACACTCAATGAGTCCTATCCCGAATGCGCCTTCTTTCCCTAAAACTGGGCCAGTTGACACAACCTATCCCATTTCAAAAAGGTCTTTCCAATAAAAGAAATGATCATCCATAATCTTCTCTTCTGTTTCAGTCATATGCTCAGCAAAGGTGGGACTAGGTGGTGTGATTTTAAAGAAGAATTGTTGTTTATCAAAAGAACGCTGATTTACTAATTTATTTTTTAATAGAACAATTTCACCTTCCGAAAGACCTATTATTTGCATATAGTTTTCAATAGTATGATATTTTTCAAAGAACATTTCCAAGAAACCTGTCATGAATTCGATGTCTGAACGACCAATGTACCAAGGTAAATCAGTATTAGTATCATGATGCTTTGTAATCTCTATTATTTCTCTGCGTATATATGTATGCGTCACTTGATAGTCTGCTAGAATGTCATCTTGACCAACACCTGCTAAGGATAGCAGTAGAGCTGCTACTACTCCCGTACGATCTTTCCCAGCCGTACAATGAAAAATGGTTGCACCATTTGAAAGAGTTAGTATTTTGAAAATCTCGCCCATTTTCTTGTGGTTATCCGCCATTGCTAGGTAGGATGCGGGAATTGCTTCAGCAGACTCAGGTAATTGGTCGATATCGCCATCCATCACGGAAATATGAAAATAATTGAAAGAATGATCAGAGCTAAGTTGATTTGGCACTCGTCTCACTTCACTAGTCGTCCGTAAATCAATCAAAGCTTGAACACCTAGTCTTTTGAGATATTTGACTTCTTCATAGGACAACATTGCAGGAACATTGCTTCGGTAGAACCTCCCGAATTGAGTTGCTTGCCCCTCTTTTGTTGCAAATCCACCCAAATCACGCATATTACTGACATTCTTTAAAAGTATTCTCCTTGCATTCATAGAACCCTCTCCCTACTTTCTAATTGCCTTTTACTAAAGAAGCAAGTTGCAACCCAAGAATAACAAATATCAAACTGAAGCCAAGATTCAAACCAATATTCCCACTGGCTGTCAGATATTTTCCATCTTCAAACATCTTTACTGTTTCCATGCTAAAAGTCGAAAAAGTACTGAGTCCACCAAGCAAACCTGTCGTTAGAAACACCTTCGTTTTATCCCCAATTGGGCCAGTTTGCCTTTCAATTCCAATAATAAAGCCAATTGCTAGCGCCGCGATCACATTGGAAAAAAGGGTCCCAAATGGAAAATTCGGCAAAGTACTAGTCAACCATTTTGATAATAAAAACCGAACACAGGAACCGACAAATCCACCGATTCCAACTACTATAATTTGAACCATTACGAAACCTCTTAAATGATTTATTTTGCTATTGCACCATTTACAAAAAGAATATCCTTGAGAATATTAACCATCCATTATTCTCTGATTTACATTAAATAAAGTAGTTTCTATTTTAATTCCCGGGAAATATTTCTTGATTTAATTTTTAACCACCACTCAACATCTTTTCTTTTTCTGTCATCAAAATGTCCTATACGATTTCTTTATTCATTTTTAATGCTTTTGAAACTGCCCATGATTGCGATTCCAATCGCAAATTATTTACTGCTTCGTCAGCATTCATCCAAACCAAAATGTGGTCTTCCTCAGAAGGCTGATCAAGTTGTTTCAATAACTTTGTGAAGTAGAATTCCCCCATACTATGATAAAACAGCCTAGTTTTGTCACTTTGATGAAATAAGTCTACATTGCATATATGACTACCGATTTTTACCTCTAGCGCTAAGTCCTCCATGCATTCACGTGTAATACAATCCTGAGGACTTTCCTCACCCTCAATTCCACCACCAGGAAGAAA
>JACMIO010000108.1 GCA_014381105.1 bacterium
ATATTCATCATTGAGATACCTTCTTGATATCTCTAATGTAAAACCGAGAGAGGGATCATCTGTTTATCATTCGGTCCATTTGGAATCTCAGGAAAAATTTTTTTAATGTCCAAAAATCTTTTCCTAAGCGTTACTACACTAACGTTTCCTGCCAATGATATTCTAGATTGACTAGTTTTTTCGCCTCTATCTAAACATGCGCCATATAATACTGCAACAGCTATTGCACAAGGATCTTTACCGAACGAAATAGGATCATCCTTTATTTGCGCCATCATTTGGATTGCGTGTCTGAGAGTCTTTTCAGTTACGCCTGCGTTATTAGCAATCCTGGCCAAATGCGATGTGGAATCTATTGAAGGAAGTCGAACCTTAAGCGTCCTTACTAACAATCTGTAGCACTTTCCTGCAAATATCTTGTCTGCATTTGAAATATCAGCAATTTCTTCTATTGTGCGTGGTACATTCATCTCTCTGCAGGACACATATACACAGGCTACTACGAACCCCTTTATAGATCTGCCCTTAATTAGATTCTGATCTAGTATTTTTCTATAGTAATATGCCGATTTTTCTACTATGGTCTCACTTAGGGAAAGTTTATCCTTAATTCTTATGAGAACAGCGAAAGCATTTTTAAGATTTCTGTGATAACTCCTATTATTATTTGATATCTTGTTCCATCTTCTCATTCTCTGTAATGCCGAACGTTGATCGACACGTATGGCAACACCATCTGCATCCACATTTGAGTAAGAAATCATAGTAGACAAATTCTTATCATGGTGGGCTAATGAGGACGGTGTTCCCAGGTTCACGTTACCTAAATTAATATTGGTATCTAACAATGGATCAATATGCTCTCTTTCCACAGAAATAACAACTCCACACCCACTGCAAATTTTTTCTCCTGTGCTATGGTCAAATACCACACTCTCTCCTTTGCAGTTTGCACATTCAAAATTATCCTGATTTGCAGTTTTCGTCTCCTCTGGAAGTTGATTTAATGAAAAACTCATAAACTTATTGCTCTATGAAACTACTATTAAAAAGTAAGTATACAGGTGCTCCATAATCTATTGCTAACTAACACAATCGGTTACACACCAACACATTTATTTTCGAGATAGTAATAACAATATCGTGCCCAATTCTACCACAAGGTCATTCCGTGTCGATATGGAATTATCCAGGGTACTTGACGAAGAATCCGAGAGAATGGGAGTATCTGTTAATGCACTGGTTAATATGATTCTGAAACGATATTCAGAATTTACTCGTTTTCTGTCTAAAATTGATTTGGTAGTTGTAAATAGAGAGTTGCTCAAGTCACTTTTTGATTCGTATCCTGATGATGATATCTATGGACTAGGGGTATCAGCAGGCGAAGTAATTCCTCGGGACACCATTCTTTTCTGGAAAAAAACATTAAATTCTGAAACGGTATTGGAGTATATTGAAAAAATAATTTGTCGTTATGGATTTCTCGGAACCTATGACGAAACTAATCAAAATGAAAACCGAATCATAGTTATCAGACATCGACTTGGAAAAAAAGGTTCACAGTTCCTCCACGGATATTTGAAAGCAACGCTAAAAAACACGCTTAACTTAGATAGTACATTTGAACTTACAGAATCCTCTGTCAAACTACAGATAACTGTATAGTGACAGCATATTACTTGTAAAGTCATGAATACTAGGTACAAATATAGAATGCAGGTACTGCGATAATAAGAATTTGAAACTCTGAAAGTCAAACTATTTGCGAAAATCTAATCGAATAATTTTATAATCCCCTAGAGAATTCTAGGTTGTGAAAATTAGAAATCACCAAATTCATCCGGCCTTACTGATAGTTGATATGCAAAACGGATTTGTCAGCAAGGGTGGATCGTATGATTTAATGGGAATTAATGTTTCAAGGTATGCCGAAGTAGTTCCAACACTTAAACGTCTCATTGACTATTGCAAAAGTGTCAAGATACCAATTTTCTATTCTCAAGCAGTCAGGGAAGAATCAGGAATTGATCTCCTGACTAGATCCCATAGAATACTCCCAAAATCAAGAGAAGAAAGAATCAAGAAACGACCGATTTGCATCAGAGGAAGCTGGGATGCTGAAATTGTTGATGAGTTGAAACCTAGTGCAGATGACCATGTTGTGATCAAGAGGAGAGACTCTGTTTTTCAAGATACAGAATTCGAAGTTTGGTTACATAGTTTGGGAATAGATTCTATAATTTTTTCTGGAATTGATACGTCCATATGTGTAGAATCTTCTTTGCGCGATGCATTCAATCATGGCTATGACATTGTTATGATTTCAGACGCGACAGCATCAAATAATCTTGACCACTATAATTCGACACTTGATAATATTCGGAATTATTATGGATTAGTTATGAACCTTGGTGAACTAACTAGCTATTTTGATAAAGAGAGCAAGCAGTTAACATAATTGCCGATTTAACAAAAACTTGATTGAAAATCATTTTCATAGCATCTAAAACGAGGTATCCATAGAATTTGATAATATTCAACTGGTGGATAGATCGTAAGGATCTATCCCAACCTTCCAGCTGAATGTGTTTAGAGGCTTTGTCTTCTCATTACTTTAAAGAATAAAAAGTTGGGATAGCCGATCCATTAATCACTCTCGCGCCAGATGAACAAAGAAATAGTATTACGTTCGCAAGGTCTTCTGTTGATAACCACTTGCTAAAATCCGCATTTGGCATTGCTTTACGGTTTGCATCAGTGTCAATAGTAGTAGGCAAAACGCAATTAATATTAATCTTAGCTTCTTTAAATTCTTGGGCAGCCGATTCTACAAAGCGTATCAATCCTGCTTTTGATGCTGCGTACGCAGAATCACCTCCTTCTGATTTTTGTCCTGTCCTTGATGATATATGGACGATATTACCACCATTACCCGATTTCATCACCGGGATTACATGCTTGCTTATCAGAAACGCTGACTTTAGATTTAGATTCAACATTGCATCCCATTCTGTTTCCTTTAGATCATTGATGTTTTTACCTCCCAAATAACCGCCTACAACGTTAACCAATATATTTATAGTTCCAAATTGTTGAACCAATTGTGGTATAGTTTTTAGTAACTGTTCTTCCCGTAGCAGATCCATTTTAATCAGTTCAACTTTAGGATTTTCTATTTTCAGTTTCTCTGCTTCCTTTTCACTATGAAAAGACGAGATGGTTATGGCACCAGAGTCTATGAATTTTTTTACCAACATTCTTCCGAGAGCACCGGTTCCTCCTGTGATCAACACAACCTTTTTTGAAAAATCATAAGTTATATCCATAGTCTATTGATTATCCATGATAATATTAGTACATATCGCATTACTAAAAATGTGATATATTTTGCTTTGCAAAAATGCATGCAATATTCAAAGCCTGAAGTCAATGCCCACTGATTATTATGCCATCCCAAAATAGTCAACAACATCTCAGAGAAACTGACTTCATTGTAAACAAATCGATTAACTTCATCAATTAAGTATTAAATTAGATTCGTATATTTTCATTTCTGACAAGAACTGGATTGATGGACTGGGTGGGATTTGAACCCACGACCTTTTACTTGCGAAGCAAACGTTCGTACCACTGAACTACCAGCCCAGAGAATCATGTTCGTAATCCCCGATATAAAATGTCATATTCATTTCTTCTCAATTGAATTGAATTGTCGAACATACTTTGTCTTTAACATATGAGTGAGAAAAATCATTACATAATCGTCATTACGGAACGATTGACTCATCTGGCAATTATTTTTATACTAATATTTTTCAATAATGACCATGCAGGAAGACGACAAGAAAATCGAGGATATGGCAGATGAAGATTGGAAAAATAAACTTACCCAAGAACAATATGAAGTGTGCCGTGAGAAGGGTACTGAAATGCCATTTTCAGGAAAGTACTATAATTCAAAGGACAAAGGAGTTTACAAATGTGTGTGCTGTGGTAATGAATTATTCAAATCAGATACAAAGTTTGATTCAGGGACAGGTTGGCCGAGTTTCAATCAACCGATAGAAGAAGAGAATGTAGAATATCGTTCAGATTATAGCTTTGGAATGGAAAGGATTGAGATTAACTGTAAGAAATGCGGGTCACATCTAGGCCATGTTTTTGATGATGGTCCCCGCCCTACCCACAAGCGTTATTGTATTAATTCTATTTCATTGAAACTAGCAAAGGAGAACAATGAAAACGAAGAGAAATGAAAGGAATCAATATTTTGTATTCGCAAGTCAAGCACTCTTTCTAAGAGTTTTCATTGTTTCTTTGAATAGCGATACTGCTTCCTCCCCGTAAGCCTGTAAGCCATATTGAATCCCATCATTGCAAGTCACCTCTACAAAATAATGTTCCACGCCATTATCCAATGTTCGTAATTTTTCAGGATATCTCGTAATCTTCCCA
>JACMIO010000109.1 GCA_014381105.1 bacterium
CAAATTGCCAAAGACTAGAAGCGGTAAAATAATGAGAAGATTATTAAAATCAATCAGCACAAACTCTGACATTATAGGTGACACTAGCACACTTGAGGATGAAGCTTCAATTGAAGAAATCAAACAGGTGTATAGAGATTTTCAAAACATCACTAAACGGTAACTAGTGCAAATCTTATACTGAAACTAATTTTATCTTTGAGTCGTTTGTAATATTATGGTAGTTGATGAATCCTGTCGTTGCTGCCAGAACATATCTTGCTGGTATTGTGTTCTTATAGGTACATTGTGCCGCATCTAAAGTATTCCTACATGGTGCCGCGTCTTGTTTAATATAAACAATATTACCGGCACCATCGAGCCAAATTAGGTCTAAATTGAATTGTATATTCAACAACCACAAGGAATACAGGTCAGGCTTATCATAAACAAGAAGTAGAGCGGAGCTTAGTGGCAGTTCCTCGCTTCTAAAAGTCAACCACCTTTGTCGTTCGGCAGGAGTTTCAGCAATTTCGGTGCTTATTGAATGATTGTTTATTGCTATGGTTCCTTTTGAAAATTCTATATTCCTATTCTTGATTCCCTCTGGAATGAATGTCAATCCCAAAGCACCCAAGATTACACAACCAACTATAACCGGCACAAGTACTGTGATTTTACGAACCACGTGTAAAGCTCTTCAAAAATATAATTTCTACCTTTGGGTCATATTTTCCATATTGCAATTCGACTTATAATTTGGAATTTTATATCGGTGTTATAAAATAGCACAGTGTTTAAATAGTTTCGACTTTACTTCTGTTTCAGTGAATTAAATGCCAGTAGCAATACTTCCAGATATTAGCGAACAACATTGTATCGGCTGTGCTCTATGTGTTGAAATTTGTACTTCTCTTGGTCCAGATGTATTGAGGGTAAAACCAGTTGAAGGATGGAAAAGAGGTAAAGCCTTTGTATTCTATCCTGAAAGATGCATTTCAGATGGTGCATGTATAGGGGTTTGCCCAACTAAAGCAATCTTTTGGATGAGACCAATGGATTATACACCAGGTCAGCCTATTCCACTAAAGAAGAATGGTCTGTTCGCAAAGGGATGGGAAGAAGGTTAAACCATAACCCCAATATCCATTTTTTATAAATTTTTCATTTTGTTAATTTTGATAATCAAGCCTAATACATATTATTTTAATCAGTTAGCAGGATACTGATCGGTTTACTTGATATATTTGTGCTCACAGAGTTACTCTTAACAGGGAAACAATTCCAACAAGTTCTGCTATGTGAATTGCCACAAAATAAGGCAATAAATCGTCCGGATAAAGTGGCGCCATAGCTAAGTAAGCATATACTGCTATTAAATTATGAAGCATTAACATTACAGTAAAGAACATTAGACCAATTGTAAATACCGCTCTAGTTTTGTTATATATCCTAGCATAAATCACTAACAATGTCAGTAAGACACCAACATTCAACACACTTATCACTGTGCTTGCGTTCATAAGGAGACTCATAGGTTAGAATCACAATAATCAAATTGCCTTATCTACTTTTTTCCAGATCCCATCCAAATCATATGAGCATATGAGAAAAGAAAAATAGAAAAAAAATAAAACAAAGATTGTATAATCATAATCCAATTAATGGGCTTAGATTTAAAACCAATCCTTACACATACTAGCATAAAGCTGAGTGATCTTTCAAACAAAATAATTGCAGTAGACGCTTTCAACACAATCCATCAATTTCTAGCTACAATTCGCGGAAGTACCGGAGAGCTTCTTACTAATTCTCATGGAGAAATTACGAGCCATTTGAGCGGACTGTTCTATCGAAATATCAATTTACTTGCGGAAGGTATCAAACTAGTCTTTGTCTTTGATGGAGTATCCAGTCCATTAAAAACAGATGAAATTCAACGCAGACATCAAATCAAGCAGATAGCAGCTGAAAAATATGAGAAAGCACTTGTTCAGGGCAAACTAGAAGAAGCAAGAAAATACAGTCAAGCAACATCAGTCCTGACTGATAACATGATAGAAGAATCAAAGAGATTACTCTCTTTATTAGGAATCCCTACAGTACAAGCTCCATCAGAAGGAGAGGCTACTGCAGCAAGGCTAACCACTTCCGATCTGGTACAGATTTGCGCAAGTCAAGATTATGATTCCATTCTATTTGGTGCAAAGCGACTTGTAAGAAATATAACTATAACTGGTAAAAGGAAAGTTCCTAATAGAAATGCCTTCATTGATGTTCCTCTAGAAATATTTAATCTAGAAGATATTCTTAATCAAACTAATTTGACGAACGAGCAGCTTGTCGATGTAGGAATCCTAATAGGAACAGATTATAATATTGGGGGTATACTAGGAATAGGGCCAAAAACTGCATTGAAATTAATTCAAAAATATTCAAAATTGGAAAATATTGATCAACTTCAAGAACAGTTGTCTAACGTTCCATATGAAGAAATTAGGGAACTATTTTTGAAACCCAAAGTTGCAAATGTTACTAATAATGATATTAAATTTGAACCTGTTGATTATGACAAGGTAGTCGAATTTTTATGTACGGAAAAAAACTTTTCACCAGATCGTGTCAATTCTGCCTTACAAAAGGTTCAAAATTCAGAAAAAAATAAGAATCAATCGTTGGAAAAATGGTTCTAAATCTATTTCTTTAATAATAATTTTTGTAAGGCATTCACTATTTCTTTGAAGGTAATAGTTCTCTTCTCTTCAATTCTTTTCTCTTTTCAGTATCAAATCTTCCAAGCTCATATTGATTCATATCGACAAATTTCATCCCTTTCATGAGAAGCGGGTGTATCTCATTAATTTTCTTAAAAATTTGTTGACATATGTAGCGATAATCAGGATGTCCTTGAGCCGTAGTACGCAATTCAATCACATGGTAAAGTTCTCTCAAATTTATCTTTATGAAATATGGATATTTATAAGCAAAGTTAACGGCATACTGAGCTTCAACTGGCATTGTCTTTGCAATATTTTGATAAGTATTGCTGGAAAGATACATGCAATCTTTAAAATCTTTTTCCATACCCGAATCAGTAATTTCTTTGGGAATGTCATAACCATGTTTAGTAGAAAGCAATTGTCTCTCCATTGTAAGAATTCTGTGACGATGCAAATCTCGAAACATACCAAAATTAGTAAACATTTCGAACAAGTATTCAACCATCTCAAACGCCCTGCCTGGTCTGTGCCTTCTATTTCCACGAAATTTCGTATAAGCCAAGATAATTTCATTTCTTCTTGATTGCGGAAATGATTTGACTAATTTTGTTATATCGTGTAGCGATTGTCCTTGTGCATTTTCATATAATATTGCAGAAACAACTTTCACTTCTGCATCTTTACTATCCATATAATCAATGAGCCTTACATCCATAGGAGAATATTCAGGTTTAATATCCTCCAGATATTTATCCGTCAACTTTGCTATTTTCTTATTGGTATTTATCATAAACGACTGAAGCGATTTACCATGTTTTTCATTTACTCGTTTGATAAAGGACGGTATTACACAATCTAGTTCAGAATTTAACATAGGAGCTAAATCCTTGAGCTCATCTAGTTCAGAACAGTATAAACGTGTCAAAAGGTACTCAAATGCTCTACCATTTCCAGTTATACCTAAATTTGTAAGGGTGGAGGCTGGGAGCAGATTACGTAAAATGTCAAGTGTTTTCGATCTCACCGTACTTTGATACACCTTCTTTGCAGATTCTATATCCTGGTCGTCAGATAGTTTGGTAAAGATTTTTTCTGATTTTGAAATTGAATCGAAATACATGAAATAATCGATGGGTTCTATTTCTGAGATATATTTCTGCATTAGATTGATACTCTTACTATAAACGTTAAATGAGTGATCACAGGATTCTATATAGAGTTCCGCATATTTTGATTCAAGTATTTTCTCATCTCTATAGTATTTATACATGTTACCAACTTTCTTATCAAAAGGTATGTAGCGAGAGGATTTCTCCAAATAAGACAGTCCAATTCTTTGATCCTCAATTTTTTTTGCTGCGATATTGGAGATCCACTCTACAGCAATTTGCGCTTCCCCCAATTCCGCAACAGAATCATCGCCATATTCTGACAATATCTTACTATAAAAATCGCTTCCTCTGTTTGCATTTGTTACAAATTCATCCAAGAATATCTTTCTCATTGTTTTGTCAGATCGAGAATATCTCGACATCAGTGCACCTCTGTCGACCTGTCTGGGAGTTATAATCGCAAAGACATGCTTATCAGAATTAGAAAAATGTTGATTAAGTATTGATTTTTCTTTATCCGAAAAATCATAATCAGTGTTGAAATTCATAATATTAATAGAAAATAATCCTTATACTTATTTTTTGAGCTCATAGTAATTACAAATTGCCTGCACATCTAGTATTAAAACATCTACTAAATTATTGATTATTTTTAACATTGCCATCATTATATCCGTATGTTAATTCAATCTCATGAGCGACATAAAGCTCGAGTTTGTAGGTAAGCAGGTAAAAGATATGTACGGAGCATATGTGGGACAGGTAATCGGACTAGTCACGGATATCGATGGTTCTATTGAGTCAGTAGGTGTAGATTGTGGTTCAACTGGATTGCAGAAACTCTCATACGAACAATTACTCGTCCAAGGAGACTATGTGATCTTTATACCAAAGTGGCGAATGGAAGCTCAAAAATTACTTAGACAAAAAAATCTTACTCTCAAGAGGGTTAAGGCGCTTGAAAATTTGGTAGAAGAAAACGATCTCATGAAAGACGATGCTGAGGTTTTACATCTCATATATGAGAAGAGATTGGTTGATTTGGAAAGTAATGAACAAGAGGTCGTAAATACATTGAATTCAAGACTGCGAGAACTGGAAGTACAAGGCACAACTATCAAAACGATTATTTTCGATGCAAAGTTACAATATAGGAGTAATGATATCCTTGAAGAAACATATCAAGAAATCAATACAAATTCTACCGAGTTGTTAGATCGTATTCAACTGGAAAAAGATGAGATAAACAGCTTTCTCTCAAGAATTACTCAGCCATATTCAGAGATAGTCACAAATGGATCAGAGGACAAGAACATCGATCAAACACAAACAGAGGAGCAACATGTTGACGAGGTGGGAATGGAAACTAAGACTAGTGACAGCGAGGCAATCAAAGAACAGAATTCAACGGTATTTGGTGATTCTCAAGACAATGAGATAGAAGGCAATTGGTTAAATGAAGTACTTACTAAAGATACGGCCTAGTAATCTGTAACTGAATTTAGACTAAATAGCACCCATTTCTTTTTTTTTCAGGCTCATTTTTAGAGTAAATTATTCAGATTCTTAAGGGATAACAATCTAAGATGCACTGTCAATGTAGTTATGTTCTAGATTATTGTGCCAATACATTAAAATAAATAACTTTAGTGTATCTTGATATGAAATACAGAAGTAGAACAGAAATAGTAGCAATGATCCTAGAAGCAGCAAATGGCAGTGTAACAAAGACCAGAATCATGTACAAAGCCTTTCTTAGCTATGCTCAATTGAAGGAATATCTTTCTGTACTCATTGAAAATAATTTGCTAGAATATTTAGAAGGCTCACAAAACTACAAAACTACAGAAAAAGGATTGAATTTCCTGAAAA
>JACMIO010000110.1 GCA_014381105.1 bacterium
CAATGCTCAATACCACTGGCGGTAACACGACTGGTAACGGAACAATGATGGCTGGAAACATGACCGGCAATATGACTGGCGACATGGGTGGAAATTCCACCATGGGTAGCTAGTCATTAAATTCTTCTTTTTTCTCTTTTTTATCATAAAGTAAAATTCAAAAATTATTTTCGTAATTTAACCGTTCTAGCGGTCAACTATTTCCAGAGACATTTGCATTGCTGTCTAAAATGAGACATACCACCAGTCATTCACTAACAACAATAAATTATAGATTGACCTTTCTAAGACATGATGTATTTTGAATCATGTCAAATAATACCAATGTACATTAATTGACTCTATTTACAAACTGAAAGGAATATAATGACTGTATATTTAAAATTCTAAGACCCATGAAAAACCTGATAACGCGAGTAGGAAACCACGAAATAGTAAATGAAGGAGATTTCAAGTATGTTATCAAAAAAGATGAATCAAAGGGAATGATGGTTCCTGTTACAATTTATGCAGACGAGAAATTGGTTTCAAAAATGGCATTAGACAGGACAATAGATCAGGCCACTAACGTTGCCACTTTGAAGGGTGTAATGAAGCATGTTATTGTATTACCTGATGGGCATGAAGGATATGGTTTTCCAGTGGGAGGAGTAGCAGGAATGGATTTGGAAGAAGGTGTGATAAGTCCTGGGGGAGTAGGATATGACATTAACTGTGGCGTTAGACTAATTCGAACTAATTTAACTGAACAAGATGTTAGACCAAAGCTCAAGGATCTTGTGAATGAATTATTTCGTGCCATTCCATCAGGTGTAGGAAGTTCAAGTTCAAGAAAGGTAACGGGATCAGAATTAGATGAATTACTAGTCGAAGGGGTAAAATGGACCGTTCAAAAAGGATATGGTTGGGACTCTGACATTGACGTTTGTGAGGAAAATGGTTGCATGAAAGGAGCAGATCCTCTTCATGTTTCGAATCTTGCTCGGAAAAGAGGAGGACCTCAATTAGGCACACTTGGTTCAGGTAACCATTTTCTTGAGCTACAAAGGGTAGACAAGATATACGATGAAAAAGCAGCAGAATCTATGGGAATTGAAGAAGGTCTAGTTACTGTCTTGATACACTGTGGATCGAGGGGATTTGGACATCAAGTTTGCACCGATTATTTGAAAATTTCTGAAAAAAAAATAAGGGAATCTGGAATGAATATAATAGATAGAGAATTAGCATGCGTCCCTAACAACTCTCAAGAAGGTGAGAGTTATAGGAAAGCAATGTATTCCGCATTGAATTTTGCTTGGTCGAATAGACAGATGATTACGCACTGGACACGAAATACCTTTGAAAAGGTTATGGGAATGACTGAGGGTGATATTGACATGAAGTTAGTATATGATGTTTCACATAACATTGCCAAAGTGGAAAGGCATACAGTAGATGGTGAAGGAACTAGGGACCTTGTAATACATAGAAAAGGAGCCACGAGAGCCTTTCCCGCAGGCGATAGTCATATTCCAGACAAGTATCGCAATATTGGTCAACCAGTTTTTATTCCCGGTTCTATGGGGACAGCAAGCTGGATCCTGCTTGGAAGTTCAAAATCATTAGAATTGAGTTTTGGTTCTACTGCGCACGGTGCGGGTAGAACAATGTCTAGATCTGCAGCTAGGCGAAGTTATACGACAGATAGTGTGAGAAAGAATTTAGAGTCAAAGGGAGTTTACATTAAAGCACTCAGCAAAGAAGGAATGGTTGAAGAAACACCTGAAGCATACAAAGACGTAGATTCCGTTGTTGAGGTATCACACTCACTGGGCATTGCAACAAAGGTTGCGCGTTTGGTTCCAATTGGGGTGATTAAAGGATGAGCAAAGATGATGAAGATCCAGAGCTGGCAATAATTAAAGCCCGAAAAATGAAGCAATTGAAAGAGAAGGCCGCTTTAATTGAGAAAATCAAAGAAGACGAAACAAAAACGAATATGACAAAAATAGACGATAAGGAAATAGTACTAAAATACTTGTATGATAGAGGCGATGAAGTGCTTCGGTTAGCAGAAGCACAATATCCAGTCCAGACAGAAATAATAATAAAGAGAATTGCCGACCTGATTAAATCCAAAGAAATAGACTCACTAATATCTGGAGGTGAATTGCTGGCTATCTTCCGTTCTGTGGGATTACGTATACGAGTTGATACTAGTATTAGAATTGAAGATCATGGAAAATTTATCTCGTTTGGAGAGAAATTAAAGGAAGGAATCTGAATATCGTACCCTTGAATTGTTCAAATTAGTGACTTGAAAAAAAATGTTACCAGAAAAAAATCATTCAGCAGTTTTTAGTGGACCAAAGAATTTTGAAATAAAGGATTTGCCTCTCTCTCGGAAAAACAACGATGTATTGCTAAAAACTCTGTCATGTGCAGTTTGTGGATATGATGTACGTGTCTTTAGAGAAGGCCATAAGAAGGTTAGACCTCCAATTGTTTTGGGACACGAAATATGCGCAAGGACGTTGAATACATTAAACTTACCAAATGATCAAGTAATTCCTGAAGGTAGTAGAGTTATTGTTTCTCCACTAATACCATGTTTAAATTGTCAACATTGCAATGCAGGATACTTTAATTCCTGCAACAACCTTAACGAAATTGGCTCAAGTATTAACGGCGGATTTGCTGACTACATAAGCATTCCTCGTAATAATATACTAATTGATGGTATCATTCCTATTGAAAATAACATACGTGATGATGAAGCATCACTGATAGAACCGTTATCCTGCTGTCTTAATGCACACCTGAATTTTAGTATTCCAATTAGTGGTGAATTTGTAATAATTATTGGAGACGGTCCAATTGGATTAATCCACTTGCAAATATCAAAATTGTACGGCGCCAAAACTATTGTTGTTGGCAAAATTCCTTCAAGATTAAATGAGGCCAAATCAATTGGGGCAGATATGGTACTTGTGAATAATGAACCAGATGAATCCGTAAAAAAAATTTGGGATTATACTTACGGGAATGGAGGAAAACTAATAATTGTGGCTACAAGCAATCCTGAGGGAATTGATCTGGCACTCAAATTGGCCGGAAAAAATTCACTAATTAGTTTATTTGCAGGAACATCCAAAAATAAGATTCTAAGAATAGATCCGAACTTACTCCATTACAATCAAATCACTCTAAGTGGAAGTTTTAGTTCTACTCCCAAGGTAATGAAAAAGGCCATGGACTTGGTGCATGAGCAGAAGATTGATTTAAAAAGACTAGTGACTCATCGATTCTCGCTAGATGAGATTGACAAAGCATTTAATGCAACTGAAGGTTACAACGGATTAAGGTCAGTCATAAATTCCTTTTAATGTCAGTTTATTGACTTAGTCGTCTCTGGTACGAGTTCATATTTGGATTTATATCCTCTCGGATTTATCATAAGTCCATTGTAGTTAAAGGTTGACGAGTTACCTATGATAACTGTGGTAATCATCCCTAACATATCATTGTAATCAAGTAATTTCTCTAAAGTGGTAACTACTATCTTCTGACTGTCTCGGAATGCACCCTTCACAATTGCAACAGGTGTATCTGGTTTTCTATATTTGAGAAAAATGTCTTTAGTATCTTTAAGCTGATGAATCCTCTTTTTACTAGCAGGATTGTAGATTACAGTTACATAATCTCCCAAAGCAGCAGCTTCTACTCTCTTGACAATAATTTCCCAGGGCACAAGGAGATCACTCATGCTCACAACCGCAAAATCAGTCATCAATGGAGAACCAATTAGTGCAGAGCAAGAGTTTAAAGAAGAAACTCCCGGAACACATTCGACATAAATTCCTTCATCATGTTTCCACTTCTTATCCGCAAGAATTTCATAAATTAGTCCTACCATTCCATAAATCCCCGGATCTCCCGACGAAACCAATGACACTATCCTTCCTTTTTCAGCAAATTCAATGGCTTGATTGGCTCTATCAACTTCCTGAGTCATGGGATATCGATAAACTTCTTTACCCTCAATTAGATCCTCGACTAATGAAACATAAGTATCGTAACCTACTATGATTTCGCTTTCTTCGATAACCTGCTTAGCTCTAAAGGTCATATGATCGTGATGTCCTGGTCCAACGCCTACCACATACAATCTTCCCTTGGTATTTTGCATATATACATTAGAGATTCCAGAATGATATAATATTATTTCTAATCCTAGAGTCAATACGCTTTCCTAATTCTATTGTACTTACTTGTGGGAAATATGGAAAATGTTAAAATAAAATCCACTTCATTGTCATAATATGGCAGTATTAGATGAATTTTCTAAGGTGTCTTTGGACAAGATAATTGACAATGTAGTATCATGCCTTCCGCTGATAGAAAATATGTTCAAAGATCAAAATAGTGAATTTAGAAATAAGATCGGAATAGAAAATAGGAGGGACTTTATCCTGGGAGCTGTTTGGTGTATCATACTGGAGAAGTATATTATTTCCAACTATCTTCACTCCGGCAAGACCATTAATTATAAGAGTGGACTGGAAGTTAGTAGATATGTATTGGATAAAATTTCTAAATCAGATCTCTTAATGTCAACTAGAAATGTTTAACGATAAACTGTCTTGTTGACCCCTATTTTGAACTACTTTTTGTAATCCACTGTAATTGGCATTATTCTGATACATGAATATTAATTAATGGGAATTGCCAAATTCATTTTCTAAATTGGAAAAAAATCTAGAACATCCAGAATTCTTCAAACTGGGTATTACGATAATTTATGCAATTGTAATTGCATTAAGTATTGATGCATCAAAGTCCATTTTTATTCCGTTCTATTCGATACCGGCAAACCTCCTAAACGCTATTATTCTCTTTTATGGATATTTCTTTATAATAACCGGTTGGATTGAGTATCATTTCCTAACGCAAAAATTTGCCGGAATAAACAGAGCTGTATTAGCAACTTTTGTAATAGAGCTGGGAATTCTGTTCCTTTTCTATTATGTCATAACCGCAGGGAGCGAGGATGGCACGGGTTATTTGATCCCCGATGTTTATCTATTTGTCACGCCTCTTATCTTTCTGCTTTTGACTCTAAAGGATATGTATAACGCTAGTAAACTCAAGAATCGAAACTTACTCAGTTATAGGAACTTGTCTAGAAACTTTCTTTTTATTTCCATCATAATTTCATTATCATATCTTGCAGAAACATACGCTACTGGCTTTCAATCTTTTGGGGCGTTTGCATTCTATAGAGATTTGATATTTGCATTTTTGATTCTTACGCTGATTGTTATCTACCGGATAGTGAGATGGCGAGAAATCAATTCTGCTCCTGCAACTTCCTGATTGAGAAAATTTAAATTTTGAGGCCAGAGAATTTCCTAAAATGGGCTTAATATATTACTCCTATGTAGGATACTTTTTTTCAAAGTTCTATTCAAGTATAGTGTGGCATAAAATACAAAAATATAGAATTTTGGATGTAATTACTACTTGTCTGATTACGTTTATTTATAAAGAAGGAATTAACAAGCCTAACATGTACTATGGAGAAGGTTATCTTTACCGACATTGATGGAACATTACTAGATTCTCGTTTTCCAGATATGAATAAAATGAAAGAATTGGTAGAAATGACTTTACAAAATGGTATCCATCTGATATTTTGTTCTTCAAAAACAAAACTAGAGCAAAACAAAATAAAATCCCAAGTATATTTACACGAACCATATATCGTAGAGAATGGAGGTGCTACAATAATTCCGGTAAATTATTTTAAGAAAGCCAAGATCATTAATTCAAGGATTTCTCAAAATAATCACATGATTGAAACTGGTGGACCCGCAATTAAAATCAGATCTCTTCTCAAAAGGATTAAGGACAAATATGATATCGACTTTAAAGGAGTATCAGATCTTACTGTATCTGAACTTGCGAGAATTACTAAACTCTCTCAAGAATACGCTAACAGGATGATGGATAGGAAATATAGTGAAACAATCGTCCAGATAAATAACATGAAAATTACAGATTTCACAAAAATTATTGAAAAGGAAGGCTTAAAAATCATACCAGGAAATCAATATTTTGATATTACTCTAGGTAACGATAAGGGAACAGGTGTCAATATTTTAATTAATGCTTTTCGGAAGGAATATGCAAATAATGTTATTTTCTTTGGGATTGGTGATAGTAGAAACGATGAATCCATGTTAACCCTAGTGGATATTCCCATGTTAGTCCAAAAATTTGATGGTAATTGGGAAAATTTACAATTAGACAAGCTACAAAGGATAAATGGTGTAGGTTCAAAGGGATGGGAAATTGCTCTTGAACTTGTTATGAAATATCGTGACACACCATGATCGTTTGATTCTATTTTATTTCTGAAATTTAAGTTAAGTTATCGATATTTTTAATTAAACATAAAATCCACTAGATTTTATTAAAAACCGACATACATCACTTTTAAATTTTACCTACAAATTATTGTATTATTCGTACATTATCGGAACCATGTCTATCTCCCTCCCTTTAAC
Source organism: bacterium (assembly GCA_014381105.1). Lineage (GTDB taxonomy): Archaea > Thermoproteota > Nitrososphaeria > Nitrososphaerales > Nitrososphaeraceae > TA-21. The sequence continues at coordinate 6,552 of JACMIO010000110.1, forward strand.
GAACACTTTATATTAAATTCTAATTAGTCGAATGAATTCTATGAGTGTAGTTCAGGTATTGCAACAAGAGATTAAAGATTCTGAACTTAGTCTTTCTCGTACATACGAAGAATCTGTTTACAAACGAGATCTTGAAAAAAGGATTGAATTGATAAAATGGGTTCTTCAGAATATGAAAAATCCTAACGTGGAAATTTGCAGTCTTATCGAATCCAGGATGAATGAAACTATACAGGAAATAAATAAAACTCATTCAATATCTGATGCTGATAAATTACATAGGAACTAAGAATTTTAGA